>NZ_JBEPSG010000028.1:0-47347 GCF_040548715.1 Stenotrophomonas sp. 2694 | reverse complement strand
CAGCGGCCGGCACTACCGTGCCCGTTTACCGGAAGGGCTGGCGCTCCTCCAGCACACAGTTGCTCCAGGGACGGATTCACGGCGTCCCCCGCGAATCCAACCCGCCCCGCCAAACCCTCAGACCAGCTGTTGCTGTTGCCGTTGCCCAGCGGGTGCAGGGCCGCAGGCCCTGCGATGCAGAAAACCCTACTTCCCGCGCAGGCGGCTGTGCCTGAACCCGTAGAAGAAGTAGATCACGAAGCCGACGAACGTCCACACGCCCATCAGCATCCAGTTGTGCAACGTCATCGCCGACAAAAGCGCCAGGCAGCTGATCACGCCCAGGCTGCAGACCAGCCATGCACCCGGAATGCGGAACGGGCGCGGCAGGTCGGGCTGCGTGCGGCGCAGGATCAGTACGCCGGCGCAGACCGCCGCGAAGGCGATCAGCGTGCCCATCGAGGTCAGCTCGCCGAGGATGTCCAGCGGGAACAGCGCCGCCAGCAGGGCGATGCCGATGCCGGTGATGACGGTGTTGATATGTGGCGTGCGGTACTTCGGGTGGATCTTGGTGAACACCGGCGGCAACAGGCCGTCGCGCCCCATGATCATGAAGATGCGCGGCTGGCCGATGATCATCACCAGCACCACCGACGACAGGCCGATCAACGCACCGATTTCCACCACCACGCGCAACCAGCCCAGCTGCGGATGCGCGGCCACGGCGGTCACCACCGGCTCATCGGTGCCCAGCAGCTGGTAGGGCACCAGGCCGGTCATGACCGCGGCCATCGCGATGTACAGCACCGTGCAGATCACCAGCGACAGCATCATGCCGATCGGCATGTCGCGCTGCGGTTTGTGTGATTCCTGCGCGGCCACCGAAACCGCTTCGAAGCCGATGTAGGCGAAGAACACCATCGCCGCGCCACGCAGCACGCCTTCCATGCCGTACTTGCCGGGGCCTTCGTTGGCCGGGATGAACGGGGTCCAGTTGCTGGTGTCCACGTACTTCCAGCCGACCACGATCACCAGCACGATCAGCCCGGTCTTGAGGATGACCATGGCCATGTTCATCGCCGAGGATTTGCTGATGCCGACGTAGCACAGCCAGGTCAACAGCAGCACCAGGATCGCGGCGGGAATGTTGGCGATGGCGCCGGTGGGCCGCAGCTGCGCATCCAAGGGCGCGCTGACCAGCGCCGCCGGTAGATGGATGTCGAAATGGCTGAGCAGGCTGAGGAAATACCCGGTCCAGCTGACCGCCACGGCCGAGGCGGAGACGCCGTACTCGAGCACCAGCATCCAGCCGATGAACCAGGCCGAGAGCTCGCCGAAGGTGGCGTAGGTATAGGTGTAGGCGCTGCCGGAAACCGGCACCATCGCCGCGAACTCGGCATAGGCCAGGGCGCAGAAGGCGCAGCAGATCGCGGCCAGCACGAACGAGAGCATGATGGCCGGGCCGGCGTGGTTGGCGGCGGCCTGGCCGGTGATGACGAAGATGCCGCCGCCGATCACGGCGCCGATGCCGAGTGCGGTCAGGCCCCAGGGGCCGAGGTGGCGACGCAGGCTCAGGCCGTTGGCGTCTTCATGGGCGGCATGCGGATGCTTGGTGGCCCACAGTTGCTTGAACATGTGTGGTGGTCTTGTGCGATGCGCCCGGTGACCGGGCGCGGGCGGAAATGCTTGCGGATATCGACGGGCCGGCGCAGGGGCCGGCCCGTCGGGAGGATCAGGGCGACTTGGCCAGCTTGCTGTGGCGCATGCCGTAGCCGAAGTAGATCAGCAGGCCCAGCACGGTCCAGCCTACGAACAGGTGCCAATGCACCACGAACGCCTGCCAGAACAGGAACAGGCACGACAGCGCGCCCAGCGGGCAGATCACCCACACCAGCGGCACGCGGAACGGACGGTGCAGCTCCGGGCGGGTGTAGCGCAGGATCAGCACGCCGATGCAGACCGTGGCGAAGGCCAGCAGGGTGCCCATGGAAACCAGTTCGCCCAGCACGTTCAGCGGCACCAGGCCGGCCAGCGACGCGGCGATGACGCCGACCACGATCGTGGCCCAGTACGGCGTGCGGAAGCGCTTGTGGACCTTGCCGAACACTTTCGGCAGCAGGCCATCGCGCGAGATGGTGTAGGCGATGCGGGTCTGGCCCATCATCATCACCAGCACCACCGAGGACAGGCCGGCGATCGCGCCGATTTCCACTGCGGTCTTCAGCCAGGACAGGCTCGGGTAGGCTTCCAGCGCGGTGGCCACCGGCTTGTCGGTGCCCAGCAGGTGGTAGGGCAGCATGCCGGTCAGCACCGCGCAGACGATGATGTAGACGATGGTGCACACCGCCAGCGAGCCGAGCAGGCCGATCGGCATGTTGCGCTGCGGGTCCTTGGTTTCACCGGCGGCGGTGGAGACCGCATCGAAGCCGATGTAGGCGAAGAACACGATGGTGGCCGCGCGGAACACGCCGCTCCAGCCGAACTCGCCGGACACGCCGGTGTTTTCCGGGATGAACGGGTGCCAGTTGGCCGGGTCCACGTGGGCCGCGCCGATGCCCACGAACAGGCAGATCACGAAGACCTTGATGGCCACGATGATCGCGTTGACGAACGCGGACTGGGTCACGCCCACGTACAGCAGGCCGGTCACCGCCGCCACGATCAGCACCGCCGGCAGGTTGAACAGCTTGCCGGAGGCGGCGAACTCGTGCCCGTTCCAGGCGATCGGCGCCGCGCTCAGCGCGTCCGGGAACGGCATGTGCAGCGTGGTGGTGATGAAGCTGATCAGGTACGCCGACCAGCCCACCGCGACCGAGGCCGAGGCGAACAGGTACTCCAGCACCAGGCACCAGCCGATGAACCAGGCCATGCCCTCGCCGAGCGTGGCGTAGGAGTAGGAATAGGCGCTGCCGGAGACCGGCATCATCGCTGCGAACTCGGCGTAGCACAGGCCGGCCAGCGCGCAGGCGATGCCGGCGAACACGAACGACAGCATGACCGCCGGGCCGGCGTGGTTGGCCGCGGCCTGGCCGGTAAGCACGAAAATGCCTGCGCCGATCACCGCACCAATGCCAAGCATGATGAGGTGTTTCGCCGTGAGGGTCCGTTTCAACGTGGCTTCGCCATCCAGGCTGCCTTCGATGGGTTCGCCGGCATCGACGTGCCCGGCCGGTTCGACCGGCTTGACCCTCAACAGAGCTTTCAGCATGCAGTACTTCCTGATGATCGGATTGGGAGGGCCGCCAGTACATTGCCGGCGGCCTGGAATCGTGAAAGCCGTGCGAACGGCCCGCTGTACCTTAGCCAATGCTGAAGGCACCGCACAAGCGCAAACGCAACAATGAACGGCGATAATGGCAGGTATTTTTCCAAGCACCCCGCATTCATGAGCGAAACCACCGAATCCCTTGCCGCACTTGACGATCGCTTGCGCGGCCTGCTGCATGACTATGCGCGCAAAGAACCCGCCCACGACGCCCTTGCTGCCGAATTCAGCACATTGATCGACGATGTGGAAGATGCATTCCGCCGCGAACGCCTGGCCGGCCACTTCACCGCCAGCTGCTGGCTGGTCAGCGCCGATGGCCAGCGGCTGCTGCTGACCCACCACCGCAAGCTGCAGCGCTGGCTGCAGCTGGGTGGCCACGCCGACGGCGACCGCGATCTGGCCCGGGTAGCGTTGAAGGAAGCCGAGGAGGAATCGGGCCTGAGCGGCCTGGTGCTGGATGATCCGGCCATCTTCGATATCGACAAGCACTGGATTCCCGAGCGCAAGGATGTGCCGGGGCACTGGCACTACGACGTGCGTTTCGTGATCCGTGCGCTGGGGGGAGAGGATTTCGTGCTCAGCGAGGAGTCGCTGGAGCTGGCCTGGCGCCCGGTGGCCGAGGTCGCCAGCGATCCCCAGTCGGACGAATCGATGCAGCGCATGGCGCGCCGTTGGCTGGCGCGCTGAAAGACGCATCCACGCACGGCGTGGATCCACTCCGGGATCGCCCTGGTAGATCCACGCCACGCGTGGATGACGCAATGCCGGACGCATTCCGCCGGGCCACGCCCGGCGACGTACATCTCAATACAGGATGCGGGTGCGCAAGGTGCCCGGAATCGCCGCCAGCTCGTCACGCACCGCGCTGGCCTGCTCCTCGCTGGCGGTGATGTCGATCACCACGTAACCCACCTTCGGGTCGGTGCGCAGGAACTGGCCGTCGATGTTGACGTTGTGCCGCGAGAAGATCTCGTTGACCTTGGACAGCACGCCCGGCACGTTCTGGTGGATGTGCAGCAGGCGCAGGCTGTCGGCGTGCTCGGGCAGGGTCACTTCCGGGAAGTTGACCGCCGACAGGGTGCTTCCGTTGTCGCTGTAGCGCACCAGCTTGGCCGCCACTTCGATGCCGATGTTGTCCTGCGCTTCCAGCGTGCTGCCGCCGACGTGCGGGGTCAGGATCACGTTGTCGTGGCGGGTCAGCGGCGATTCGAAGATATCGCCGTTGCCCTTCGGCTCGACCGGGAACACATCCAGTGCAGCGCCACCGATGTGGCCGCTGGCCAGTGCGGCATCCAGCGCATCGATGTCGACCACGGTGCCGCGCGCGGCGTTGATCAGGTGCGCGCCGCGGCGCATCTTCGCCAGCTCGGTGCTGCCGATCATCCACTGCGTGGACGGTGTCTCCGGCACGTGCAGGGTCACGATGTCAGCACGCGCCAGCAGGTCGTCCAGGCTGGCCGCCGCACGGGTATTGCCCAGCGACAGCTTGGTTTCCACATCGTGGAAGATCACCTGCATGCCCAGCGATTCGGCCAGTACGCCGACCTGGGTGCCGATGTGCCCGTAGCCGATGATGCCCAGGACCTTGCCGCGCACCTCATGGCTGCCGCTGGCCGATTTCGACCAGCCGCCGCGATGGCATTCGGCGTTCTTCTGCGGGATGCCGCGGGTCAGCATGATCGCTTCGGCGATCACCAGTTCGGCCACGCTGCGGGTATTGGAGTAGGGCGCGTTGAATACCGGAATGCCGGCCAGCTCGGCCGCATCCAGGTCGACCTGGTTGGTGCCGATGCAGAAACAGCCGACCGCGATCAGGCGCTTGGCCTCGGCCAGCACCTCGGCACTGAGCTGGGTGCGCGAGCGGATGCCGACGATGTGGGCTTCGGCGATGCGCGCCTTCAGTTCGTCCTCGGGAAGCGCCTTGGTGTGCGCCTCGATCTGGCTGTAGCCGGCGGCGCTGAACACCTCCACGGCGGTCTGGCTGACCCCCTCCAGCAACAGCACGCGGATATCCTGCTTCGGGAACGAGGTCTTCTTCGGCGACATGGGGCGGCACGGCCAGTGGGACAGGGGCTGACCACTATGCCAGATCGCAACGCCCATGGTGCAGTGCGCAATTGGTTGCAACTGCAGCTATTGAAGGCTCTGCAGGGCTGGACGCTGGGCCCGGCCACTGGCACGCTTGCCCGTTCTTCACGCCCCGCGCTGGACCGTCATGACCGATTCCCGCATCGCCTCGTTGCAGCAGGCCTGTCCCGGCCTGAAGCTGAAGACCGACCCTGCCGACCTGGAGCATTACGGCCGCGACTGGACCCGGCGCTGGACACCGGCGCCGCTGGCGATCGCGTTGCCGGCCACGGTTGAAGAAGTGCAGGCGGTGATGCGCTGGACCGCGGCCGAGGGCGTGGCGGTGGTTCCCTCCGGCGGTCGCACCGGCCTTTCCGGCGGTGCGGTAGCGGCCAATGGCGAGCTGGTGCTGAGCCTGGAGCGGATGAACAAGGCGCTGGACTACGATGCGGTCGACCGCACCCTGGTGGTGCAGGCCGGCATGCCGCTGGAGGCGCTGCACAACGCGGCCCTTGAACATGGCCTCATCTATCCGGTGGACTTCGCGGCGCGCGGGTCGTGCTCGATCGGCGGCAACATCGCCACCAATGCCGGTGGCATCCGGGTGATCCGCTACGGCAATACCCGTGAATGGATCGCTGGACTGAAAGTGGTTACCGCCACGGGCGAACTGCTCGAGCTCAACAAGGGCCTGATCAAGAACTCCAGCGGCTACGATTTCCGCCAGCTGCTGATCGGATCGGAGGGCACGCTGGGCGTGATCGTCGAGGCCACGGTGAAGCTTACCGACCCGCCGCCGGCCAGCAACGTGATGCTGCTGGCGCTGCCCAGCTTCGATGTGCTGATGCAGGTGTTCGCCGCCTTCCGTGCGCGGCTGCAGCTGCAGGCCTTTGAATTCTTCACCGACCGGGCGCTGGAACATGTTCTGGCCCATGGTGCGCAGGCACCGTTCGATGAAGTGCATCCCTATTACGTGGTGACCGAGTTTGCTGCCGGTGACGAGGCGCAGGAAGCGGCGGCGATGGCGGCCTTCGAGGACTGCATGGGCAACGGCTGGGTCAGCGACGGCGTGATCAGTGCCAGCGATGCCCAGGCGGCGCAGCTGTGGCGCCTGCGCGAGGGCATCACCGAGGCGCTGGCACCTTACAAGCCCTACAAGAACGATGTCTCGGTGCGGATCTCGTCGATGCCGGCGTTCCTGGCCGAGACCCAGGCGCTGATCGGCGAGGCCTACCCGCACTTCGACGTGGTCTGGTTCGGCCACATCGGCGACGGCAACCTGCACATCAACGTGCTCAAGCCGGACGGCACCAGCGATGCGGACTTCGTAAGCCAGTGCGAGCATGTCACCAAGCTGCTGGCGCAGGTGCTGGCGCGCTTCAATGGCAGCATTTCGGCCGAGCACGGCATCGGCCTGGTCAAGAAGGGCTACCTGGACAGCACCCGTGGACCGGCCGAGATCGCGCTGATGAAGGCGGTCAAGCGCGCATTCGATCCCGAAGGGCGGCTGAATCCCGGCAAATTGTTCGACCTTTGACACAGGCAAAGTCTTCACCCAGCCGTTACGCTCCACCCACCCAATCGATGAACTCCCCGACCATGATCCGTCCGTTCCTGCTGCTTGCCCTGTTGTCCCTGCCGCTGGCCGGCGTCGCTTCGAGTTTTGCCGGCACCTCGGCCGGTTCGGCGACGGGCGCCTCTTCGGGTTCCTCGGGCAGCAGTTCCGGCGATGACAAGGTGGTGCTGGCTGCCCGCGATGATGCGGCTGCGTTTGTCGCCAGCGATGGCCAGATCCGTGGCGCGCGCCTGCAGGCGGCACTGGTGCACCTGCGTGAGCAGGATGCAGCTGCGCAGCAGCAGAGCGACCTGCAGCTGGCACGCGCCCTGCTGGCGCGTTGATCCAGCGCCCGGGTAGTGCCGGCCGCTGGCCGGGAACCTCATGACACCTGCGTGGAACGCTGCCGGGCATGGCCCAACGCGACGGAGGCGGATGGGCTGGCTCGCTGCGTTGGCGTGGCTGGTCATTCCAACAGCCCATGCCGCCGACCGCCTGCAGCTGGACCCGGCCGGGCTGAGCCCGGCGCAGCAGCAGGTCGCAATGCAGACACTGGCTGATGTGCAGTCGTTGCTGCCCGACGGCCTGCTGCGTGCCTTGCCCGCGCAGGTGCAGGTCGGCTGGCGTGACGACCTGCCCGCCAACGTGCATGGCCGTGCCTTCGCCGGGGGCATCGCGCTGCGCCGCGACCTGCTGGACGACGATGTAGCCGGTGCCCGACGCGCACGGCGCAGTGCGCTGGTGCACGAACTGACCCATGTTGCCGACCGCACGGGGGCGCACTGGTCACGCAGCGCCCGTTGGCGTGACCTTGCAGGTTGGCAGCGCAAGCCCTGGCATCTGGGTCGCGGTGACAACGCCTTCCGCGACCGCAGTCCCGATGCCTACGAACTGACCGACCCGGCCGAGTACCTGGCGGTGAACGCCGAACACTTCGTGCTCGATGCAGAGTTCGCCTGCCGCCGTCCGGCCTTTGCGCAGTGGTACCAGGCGCATTTCGGTACGCCGCCCTCGCTGCCCGCGCCGCACTGTGCGGGCACCGTTCCGCTGCTGCAGGCCGATGCGGAAGAGGGCGCTGCATCGCTGCTCGCACTGGACCCGGCGCGGGTGTATGCCGTGGACTACCTGTTCGCCGAGGGCAGTGCGCAGCCGATGAGCCGCTGGGGCCACAGCATGCTGCGGCTGGTGATCTGCCGTCCTGGACGCGCACCGGGCCCGGACTGCAGGCTGGACCTGGAGCATCATCGGGTGCTGTCCTTCCGCGCCTTCGTCGGCGATGTGCAGATCTCCAACTGGCGTGGCCTGACCGGTGGTTATCCTTCGCGCCTGTTCGTGCTGCCGCTGCAGCAGGTGGTGGACGAATACACCAAGGTCGAACTGCGCGGACTGGCCTCGCTGCCGCTGCAGCTGGACCGCAGCGAGATCGCCAGCCTGCTCGAGCGCACCGCCCAGGTGCACTGGAGCTATGACGGTCGCTATTACTTCGTCAGCAACAACTGCGCGGTGGAGACGGCGAAGCTGCTGCAGGCCGGTGTCCCGCGCCTGGGCGAAGCCGGGCTGGCACAGCTGAGCCCGCGCGGGCTGCGCCGCCGCCTGGCGCGGCTGCACGCACTGGACGAGCAGGTGCTGGCCGATCCCGTGCAGGCCCAGGCGCAGGGCTATTACTTTGCTTCTGCGCGCGACCACTACCAGCAGCTGTTCGCGGTTGCCGCCGCGCAGATGGCGTTGCCGGCGCGCGATGTGCGCGCATGGCTGGCGCTGCCGGCGCAACAGCGCGCACCGTGGTTGCTGCGTGGTGATGTACGTGCCAGTGCCGGCCTGTTGCTGCTGGAACAGGCGGCGCAGCGGCGCGCGGAGCTGCGTGCGCGCGATGCACTGAAGCGACGGTTGCTGGCCAACCCGGACAGCAGCGCTACCCGCTCGCTGCGCGCGTTGCTGGAACAGAGCGGGCAGTGGTTGCGGCCGGGCCAGTTGCTGGCCGACGCTGGCTACGGCCTGCCGCAGGCGGACGAACAGGCGGAGGTGGCACGGGCAGCGGCCGCTGCCAGCGTACAGGCGGTACCCGCTTGGCAGGCGCTGCGCGTGCAGCTGCGCGCGCAGTTGCCGTCATCACAGCAGCGCGAGCTGGATGACATCGACCGCAATCTCGCTGTGTTGGGTGCGCACGTGCGTGAGCAGGCGGCCGCAGTGCCGCCTACTGGCGCGGCAGCTCGATGATGAAACGACTGCCGCCGCTGGTGCCCGGGGTGCAGTAGACCTGGCCGCCGTGCGCATCGGCGATGGCCTTGACCACCGCCAGGCCGAGGCCACTGCCACCGCCCAGGCGCGATCGTGAGCCGTCGCCGCGCATGAATGGATTGAAGATGTCCGCATGCAGGGCCGGGTCGATGCCCGGGCCTTCGTCTTCAATCGCCACCTGCACATGGGCCACGGTGTCATGCACGGCGATGCGTACCTTGCCCGGGTTGGCATAGCGGCGCGCGTTTTCCAGCAAGGCCAGCAGCGCCTGCCGCAACCGCGTCGGGTCGCAATGGGCGGGGTGCTCCTCGCGGCTGGTTTCCAGCTCCAGCACGAAGCCGGCGCTGCGGAACGCGGGATCCACCAGGGTCATCACCGAATGCACCTCGGCCACCACATCGGTACGGGCGCGGCGCACGTCGAGGCGGGCGTTGTCGGCCAGGCTCAACACCCGCAGGTCCTCGATCAGCCGTGACAGGCCCTCGACCTGCGCGAGCAGGCTGCGAAACTGCGACTCATCGGGCTGGAACACGCCTTCGGCCAGGCCCTGCAGGCGGCCGCGCAGGATCGTCACCGGCGTGCGCAGTTCGTGGGCGATGGCCGCGTGCCACATCACCCGTTCGCTTTCCATATGCTGCAGGCGGCGTGCCATTGCGTTGAAATCGTCCACCAGCGCTGCGACCTCGCCGGGCGAGTTGGCCTCGGCCGTGGCGCGCGCGCCGAGATCGCCGCCAGCCAGCGCACGCACGCTGTCCACCAGTGAATTGAGCGGCGACAGGATGCGGTGGGCCAGTCGAAACGAGGCGGCAATCGCCAGCGCCAGCCCGGTCAGGATCACCCCGACCATCCAGGCCAGCTCCGGTCCGCTTGGCAGCCAACCTTCCGGCTCTTCGGCGCTGGCCGGGAAGAACTCGATCAGTACGGCGTACAGCAGCCACGAAGAGAGGATCACCATCACGATGACGCCGACGACCATCAGCGACATCGACACGATGATGTGCCGGCTGAGCCCGGAGCGGCGCATCAGCGGTCGGCCATCAGGCGGTAGCCGACACCGCGCACGCTGGCCGGAATCTGGGTGAGACCCACTTCGTCCAGCTTGCGCCGCAGCTTGCTGACATGGCTGTCCACGGTGCGTTCCAGTGCTTCGCTTTCCGGCAGGCATTCGTGCATCAGTTCGCTGCGGCTGAAGATCCGTGACGGGGCCAATGCCATGCAATGCAGCAGCTTGAACTCGGTCAGGGTCAGCAGCAGTTCGTGGCTGTAGCCGTCGCCTTCCACATGCACGGCGTGGGTGGCGGTGTCGATCAGCAGCGGGCCCACGCGCAGGGCGCTGGGGGCATCCGCCCGCGGGCTGCGCAGCGTACGCCGCAGTACTGCACGCACGCGCGCCGCCACTTCTGCCGGGTTGAACGGCTTGACCACATAGTCATCGGCACCCATCCGCAATGCGGTCAGCTTGTCCAGATCCTGGTCCAGCGCGGTCAGCATGATCACCGGCGTTTCGCCGCGCTGGCGCAGCTGGGTCAGCACGCTCCAGCCATCCAGTCGCGGCAGCTGCACGTCCAGCAGCACAAGGTCCGGGCGCATGCTGCGATGCAGGTCCAGGGCGATCTGGCCATCGGCCGCACGCAGGGTGCGCAGGCCCTCGCGTTCAAGGTAGGCGGCAAGGATGTCGGCGATCTCGGCTTCGTCCTCGACGATCAGGACCAGCGCCGCGAGGGCAGGGGAGGCATGCATGGCAAGGCGAGGCCGGAAGGTGCTTGTCCTCCATCGTATCTCCACAGTTCCTCCATCGAAACCCCATCATCGCCACGCACACTGCGCGCTTCATGATTCCTCAGCCGCGTCTGCGGCACTGTGCACAGCAATGAGAACCTTCAGGACTCCGGTCGCGCTGGTCGCGGCCTTCGCCTTGGCCATGACGGCCTGCTCCCGCCCCGAACCCACCGTCGAAGCCGTGCCGCGTGTCAGCGTGGTCACCGTTGGCCCGCAGGTGGTGCAGCGCGATGATGAACTACCCGGTCGGGTGGCGGCGGTGCGCACCGCGCAGATCCGTGCGCAGGTCGGCGGCATCGTGCAGCGCCGGATGTTCGAGCAGGGCGCGGAGGTGCATGCCGGAGAGCCTCTGTTCCAGATCGACCCGGCGGCGTTCCGCGCCGACGTCGATTCGGCGCTGGCTGCACTGCAGCGCAGCGAGGCGGCACTGGGGCGCAGCCGGCTGCAGTCACAGCGGCTGCAGGCATTGGCGGCCGCACAGGCGGTCAGCCAGCAGCACCGCGACGATGCCAGTGCAGAGCATGAGCAGGCCCGGGCAGCGGTCAACGAGGCGCGCGCGATCCTTGCGCGACGCCAGCTCGACCTGCGCTACGCCACGGTCAGCGCACCGATCGATGGCCGCATCGATCAGGCGCTGGTGACCGAAGGCGCGCTGGTCGGCGTCGCCGATGCCGAGCCGATGGCGGTGGTGCAGCAGATCGACCAGGTCTACGTGGACGTGCGCCAGCCTGCTTCGCAGCTGCAGTCCCTGCAGCGCAGCGCGGTGGACGGCGAGTTGCCGGTGACGATCATCGGCGCGGCGGGTACGCCGCTGCCCGAGCGCGGCCGGCTGCTGTTCTCCGGTGTCAATGTCGATGCACGCACCGGCGATGTGATCCTGCGCATCCTGGTCGACAACCCGGAGCGGCAGTTGTTGCCGGGCATGTACGTGCGTGCGCGGGTGCCCCGTGGTGCGCCGGCCAGCGCGTTGCTGCTGCCGCAGCAGGCAGTGCTCCGCAGCGCCGGTGGCCAGGCCTATGCCTGGGTCATCGCCGCCGATGGCAAGGCGGTGATCCGCACGCTGGAGGTGGACGGCAGCGTCAACCGGCAATGGCTGGTGCGGCACGGCCTGAAGGCCGGCGAGAAGGTGGTGGTGGAAGGCCAGGAGCGCCTGCAGGAAGGCGTACTGGTCGATCCGCGCGACTGGCAGGTGCCGGTCGCCAGTGCCAGCGCACCGCCGACATCCGAACGCCAGGGCTAAGCCCTTCCAGGAACCCACGACATGGCCCGTTTCTTCATCGATCGCCCGGTATTTGCCTGGGTGCTGGCGATCTTCGTCATCCTGGCCGGCGTGCTGGCCATTCCGCGGCTGGCGGTCGAGCGCTACCCGGCGGTCGCACCGCCCAGCGTCAGCATCTATGCCAGCTATCCCGGCGCCAGCCCGCAGACATTGAATGATGCGGTGGTCGGCCTGATCGAGCGCGAGCTGTCCAGCGTCAAGCATCTGCTGTACTTCGAATCGTCGGTGGACACCTCCGGTGAAGCGTCGATCACCGCCACCTTCAAGCCCGGCACCGACCCTGAGCTGGCGCAGGTGGACGTGCAGAACCGGATCAAGGCGATCGAGCCGCGCCTGCCGCGCAGCGTGCGCCAGAACGGCCTGTTCGTGGAGGCGGCCGACTCGGGGTTCCTGATGCTGGTGGGCCTGCGCTCACCCGATGGCAGTGTCAGCGAAGCGGCGCTGGGCGATTTCATGGCGCGCAACATCATCGAGGAGCTGCGGCGCATCGACGGCGTCGGCCGCGTGCAGCTGTTCGGTGCCGAACAGGCGATGCGGATCTGGTTGGATCCGACCCGCCTGACCGGCTACGGCCTGACCATGGGCGATGTCGCCAGCGCGATCGAGCAGCAGAACCTTGAAATCTCGCCGGGCCGCATCGGCGATTCGCCCGGTGTTCCCGGCCAGCGCATCACCGTGCCCTTGAGTGCCGAAGGCCAGCTGTCCACGCCCGGGCAGTTCGCGGCGATCGTGCTGCGCGCCGGTGCCGATGGTTCGCGGGTGCTGCTTGGCGATGTCGCCCGGGTCGAACTGGGCGCGCAGAGCTATGCCTGGGGCACGCGCGAAGATGGCTACCCGGCGACGGCCGCCGGCGTGCAGCTGCGCCCCGGTGCGAATGCGGTGCGTACCGCCACGGCGGTGCGCGAACGCATGGCCGACCTGCAGCCGCTGCTGCCGCAGGGTGTCGAATCCAGCATTCCGTTCGATACCGCGCCCTTCGTGAAAGTATCGATCCAGAAGGTGCTGCAGACCCTGATCGAGGCGATGCTGCTGGTGTTTGCAGTGATGTACCTGTTCCTGCAGAACTGGCGCTATACGCTGATCCCCGCCCTGGTCGCGCCGATCGCGCTGCTGGGCACCTTCGCGGTGATGCTGGCGCTGGGGTTCTCGATCAACGTGTTGACCATGTTCGGCATGGTGCTGGCGATCGGCATCATTGTTGACGACGCGATCGTGGTGGTCGAGGGCGTGGAGCGGATCATGGCCGAAGAGGGGCTGCCGCCGCGCGAGGCCACGATCAAGGCGATGCGTGAGCTGACCGGTGCGGTGATCGGCATCACCCTGGTGCTGACGGCGGTGTTCATCCCGATGGCGCTGGCCAGTGGTTCGGTTGGTGCGATCTACCGCCAGTTCAGCGTGGCGATGTCGGTGTCCATCCTGTTTTCGGCCCTGCTGGCGCTGAGCCTGACCCCGGCGCTCTGCGCGACGCTGCTGCGGCAGGGCACACGTGGTCACCATGGTCGCGGCGGCGTGTTCGGTGCGTTCAACAGCGGCTTCGAGCGGATGACCGGGCGTTACCAGCAGGGCGTGGCGGCCGTACTGCGGCGCAGTGGCCGGGTGATGGGCCTGTTCGCTGCCTTGCTGGTGGCACTGCTGATCGGCCTGCATTGGTTGCCGGGTGCGTTCCTGCCGGAAGAGGACCAGGGCTATTTCATGACTTCCATCCAGCTGCCGGCCGAAGCAACCGCCGAGCGTACGCTGGCGGTGGTCGAAGCCTACGAACAGCATGTCGCCTCGCGGCCGGCGATCGCGTCCAACCAGGCCATCCTCGGCTACAGCTTTTCCGGTTCCGGCCCAAGTGCGGCGCTGACCTACACCATGTTGAAGGACTGGGGTGAACGCGGCGGCAGCACCGCATCGGACGAGGTGAAGGCGGCGCAGCAGGCCATGGCAACGGTCCCGGAAGGCGAGGTGATGAGCGTGATGCCGCCGGCCATCGACAGCCTTGGCCGTTCCTCCGGCTTCTCGCTGGCGCTGCAGGCGCGTACCGGACAGGGCCAGGCCGAGCTGCGCGCTGCCCTGCAGCAGCTGTTGAAGCTGGCAGAGGCAAGTCCGTTGCTGGCCGAAGTGAATGCCGATGGCCTGCCGGCGGGCAGCAATGTCCGGCTGGACATCGATCGCGCCAAGGCCGAAGCGATGGGCGTGGCGTTCACCGACATCAGTGCCACGTTGTCGGCGGCAATGGGCTCGCAGTACGTCAACGATTTTCCCAATCGTGGGCGCATGCAGCAGGTGATCATGCAGGCCGATGCGCCGTACCGGATGGAGCTGGAGGACGTGCTGAAGCTGTATGTCCGCAACAGCGAAGGCGGCATGGTGGCGCTGTCCGAACTGGTCACCCCACACTGGGCCGAGGCGCCGCTGCAGCTGCAACGTTACCTGGGGTTCCCGGCATTGAATCTGTCCGGTGCACCTGCCGGCGGGGTGTCCACCGGCCAGGCGATGGTCGAGATGGAGCGCCTTGCCCAGCGCCTGCCAGCGGGTTTCGCCCTGCAGTGGACCAGCCAGTCGCTGCAGGAACGCGAGTCGGGTGCCCAGGCGCCGTGGTTGCTGCTGCTGTCGATGCTGGTGGTGTTCCTGGTGCTGGCGGCACTGTACGAGAGCTGGTCGATCCCGCTGGCGGTGATGCTGGTGGTGCCGTTGGGCCTGCTCGGCGCTGTTGCTGCGGTGTTGCTGCGCGGGATGCCCAATGACGTGTTCTTCAAGGTCGGCATGATCACGGTGATCGGACTCTCGGCGAAGAACGCGATCCTGATCGTCGAGTTCGCCCGCCAACTGCAACAGCAGGGACGCGGTCTGGTCGAGGCGACCATCGAAGCAGCACGCCTGCGATTGCGACCGATCGTGATGACCTCGCTGGCGTTCGCGCTGGGCGTGGTGCCGCTGATGCTGGCGCAGGGGGCTTCAAAGGAAACGCAACAGGCCATCGGTACCGGTGTGTTCGGCGGCATGGTCAGTGCGACCGTGTTGGCCGTGTTCTTCGTGCCGGTGTTCTATGTGGTGGTGCAGGGGGCGCAGCAGTGGCTTGCGCAGCGCCTGCGCCGACGCCGGCCGACGCCGGGAGGAAGCGTGGATGGAAAGCAGGTGGATGGAAAGCAGGAACCCTGAGGGCCTGTACGAGGCGCAGCTGCGCGTGTTGGAGCAGCAGCTGCGGGATGCGCTGCTGGACGGCGACCGTGGCGCAGCCACTGCGCTGCTGTCACCGGTGTTGTTCATGATGGACGGGCAGGGCGGCCGGATGCTCGACCTGCCCTGGCTGAGGGACTGGCAGCAAGGGCGCCTGCAGATTCTTGCGCTGCAGGTGCATGCAGTTGAAACGCTGCTGTGTGGACGCCTGGCGTTGTTGTCCGGCGATGTTCAGCTGCATGTGCATTGGCGGGGACGCGAACACATGCAGCGCTTGCGCCTGTTGCGCGTCTGGACAAGCGCTTCCAGTGCCATCGGCGCGCAGCTGCTGTCGATGGCGGTGCTGGCAGGCTGAACAGGGTCATGCAGCTTTCAGGCCCCGTTTGCGTGCGGATGGTAGGGTCCAGGGTCTCTGTAGTTTCGACAAGGAGTCGAGCCATGCGTGTAATTCCCAGTCTGTTGGCTGCCTCCCTCGGCCTCGCGCTGAGCGCCTGCCAACCGGCCCAGACGCCGGCCGCCAGTAATGCAGGCGATGCGGCCGCAACGCCGGCACCGGCACCGGTGGCCGCCGACGCTGATGGCGGTGGCAAAGGCGCCGGCAACGAAACCCTCTATCGCTGCGGCGACCTTGATGTGCGCGCGACCTTCAACGGAGAGGACGCAGCGACGGTTGTGATTGGCGGGCGCAGTTTCGCGATGTCCTCCGAACGTGCGGCCTCCGGTTCGAAGTATGGCGACGGCAAGGGCAACAGCTTCTGGACCCGCGGCAGTGATGAAGCGCTGCTCAGCCTGAAGGGCGAGGCGGACCGTGAATGCAGCGCGGTGGAAGCGACCGAGGGCGATGGCAGTGCCGGCAACGCGGCGTTCCGTGCCACCGGTAACGAGCCGGGCTGGCTGGCCGTCGTCGACGGCGATACGCCGGGCCTGCAGGTGGATGTGGATTACGGCGAGCGCCGCTTCACCGTCGCCAAACCGACCGAGGGTGCGGATGGCTGGGTGGGCAAGGCGGCGGATGGCACCGACATCAAGCTGAGCTTCCAGCGCACCACCTGCCAGGACGGCATGAGTGGCGAGACATTCGAGGCCAAGGCGATGCTGGCCGTGGGCACGCGCCAGTACCACGGTTGTGGCAACTTCGGCGGCAAATAAGAAAAAGGGGCGGAGGGGATGATGTTGTTTGTGCCATGAACGACGTCATCCCCTCCGTCCCCTTTTCTGCGTCAGCCCTCGCAGGGCTTCAGATCCAGATCGGGGGACAGGTCGTAGCGCAGGTTCACGCCGATCAACGCCTGCCGGATCGCGCAGTCATCGCGATGGCGGGCCACCAGGTCGGCAAAGATCTTCTCTCGATCGTCGCAGAACCTGGCGATGGCGGCCTCCAGCTCGCGACGACGGGCGTCGTCGTAGGGTTCTTCGCCGGCAAAATGCTGGCAGCTGTTCTCCCGTTCGATGAAGGCCTGCACATCGGCCGGCATGCCGCAGTAGATGCGGATGTCCTGCACGAAAGCGACGTCGTCGGGGACGCTGCAACCGGCGGCAGCCCGCGCCTGTTGCTCCTCGTCGGGGGTGTCCGCCAGCGTCGCCACAGCATCTGGTTCATCTGCGGCCGGTGTAACCGCAGCGGCAACGGTGTCCGCAGCGGCGGGCTGCGTCACCGCGTCCGCCGCGACGTCAGCGGTGCTGTCCGCTGCCCGCGGCGAGCACGCCACGAGCAGGGACAGGCAGGCGATCAGCGCAGCGCGATTAGTCGGCACGGCCGGCAAATTCGCCGGTGGCGGTGTTCACCAGCACACGCTCGCCGTTGACGATGTACTCCGGCACCATGATCTCGATGCCGGTGTTGAGCTTGGCCGGCTTCGGGCGCTTGGTGGCGGTGCCGCCCTTCAGTTCCGGCGGCGTCTCGATCACTTCCAGCACCACCGAGGCCGGCAGCTGGATGGCCACCGGCTGCTCGTCGATCACCTGCACGTAGATGCCGGTCAGGCCGTCGGTGATGTAGCCGGCGTCATCGCCGATCACGTCCGCGTCCAGGGTGTAGGGGGTGTAGTCCTCGTCGTCCAGGAACACGAACGCATCGCCGTCCTTGTACGAGTAGGTGGACTGGCGACGCAGCAGTTCGACTTCGACCAGGTTGTCGTCGGCATCGAAGCTGGCGTCGAGCTTGTTGCCGCCCGGCACGCTGTACATGATGAAGCGGAAGCGGACGTTGCCGCCGCGACCCTGCGGCGAGCTGCGCTCGATGTCGCGGATCTGGTAGACGCCGTTGTTGAACTCGACGACGTTGCCCTTCTTGATGTCGTTGGCTTTCATGATGATGTTGGTCGTTGGGGGAGGGCGCCGTCCCGGCGCCCGGGGGGAATCACTTCGGAGCGAGCCGGGTGGCGCCGTCCAGGCGGATGGTCTCGCCGTTGATGTAGGTGTTGCCGAGGATGTGGCCGACCAGGCTGGCGAAGTCTTCCGGCTTGCCCAGGCGCGACGGGAACGGGATCGAGGCGGCCAGCGATTCCTGCACGGCTTCGGGCATGCCATCGACCATCGGTGTCCAGAACACGCCCGGCGCGATGGTGTTGACGCGGATGCCGAAGCGCGACAGCTCGCGGGCCATCGGCAGGGTCATCGCCACCACGCCGCCCTTGGAGGCGGAGTAGGCGGCCTGGCCGATCTGGCCTTCGTAGGCAGCAACGCTGGCGGTGTTGATGATGACGCCGCGCTCGCCGTCCACGCCGGCCTCGTTGTGCTGCATGCGGTTGGCTGCGGCCTTGGCGACGTTGAAGCTGCCGACCAGGTTGACCATCACCGTGCCCTGGAACCCGGCCAGCGGCATCGGGCCTTCCTTGCCCAGCACGCGGCCAGCGCCGAGGATGCCGGCGCAGTTCATGGCGACATTCAGGCCGCCGAGGAAATCGCAGGCCTGGTCGATGGCCGCCGACACGGACGCTTCATCACTGACGTTGACGTTGAAATAGCGGGCGTTGTCCTGCCCCAGGCCGGCAACAGCGGCCGCGCCCTTGGCGTCGTTGAGGTCGAACAGAGCGACCTTGCCGCCCTCGGCAACCAGGTGCTGGGCCACGGCCAGGCCGAGGCCGGAGACGCCGCCAGTGATCACGGCACGTACGGAAGACAGCTGCATTGCACGGTCCTGCAGGTTCAAGAACCGCCGATTCTAACGGAAGCGACGGCAGCCGCCGTTGTGCACTGCGCCGCCGGCCTCAGCCCAGTTCGCGGGCGCGGCGCAGGCGACGTTCGAAATCCGCTGCGGGCAGGCCATGGGCGAACAGGAAGCCCTGGCCGACGGTCACCCCCAGGTCGAGCAGGCACTGCCGTTGTGGCTCGGTCTCCACGCCTTCGGCGACCACGCCCAGCCCCAGGCTGCGCGCGATCGCGCAGACTGCCTCGCACACCGCCACATCCGAGCGGTTGCGGGGAATGCCTTCGACGAACAACTGGCTCAGCTTCAGCCCATGGATGGGCAGGCGCCGCAGGTAGTTCAGGGCGCTGTAGCCTTCGCCGAAGTCGTCGATGGTCAGCATCACCCCCATTTCGCGCAGGCGGGCGAAGGTGCGCAGGGTGTCCGGCGCATCCTCGATCAGCACCCGCTCGGTGAACTCCAGTTCCAGCACGCTGCCGGGCAGGCCGAACTCATCCAGCACCTGCCGCACCCAGCGGGCGAGATCCTCACCGACGAACTGCCGCCAGGACACGTTGACCGCCACCCGCACCAGGCCGAGCCCGTCATCCTGCCATTGCCGTACCTGCCGGCAGGCCTCGCGCAGCGCCCATTGGCCGATGCGCACGATGTCGCCGGTGTGCTCGGCGTGGCGGATGAACAGGTCCGGACGCATCTGCCCCAGCTGCGTGTTGTGCCAGCGCATCAGCGCCTCGCAGGCGATGGTGGCGCCGCTGCGGAGGTTGACCTGTGGCTGGTACACCAGGTGGAACTCGTCGCCATCGAGGGCCTTGTGCAGCCGGCTCTCGATCTGCAGGCGGTCATGCTGGCGCTGTGCCAGTTCCGGGGAGAACACCTGCCAACCGTTGCGGGTGCGGCGCTTGCACTCGTACATCGCCGTGTCGGCGTTCTGGATCAGCTGCTGCGGCCGGTTGCCATCGCGCGGTGCGCGGGCGATGCCGATGCTGGCGGTCACCGGGAACTCGTCGCTGCCCAGCTGGAACGGTGCCGAGAACGCCGCCGTGATGCGCTCGGCCAGCTGTTCGGCCTGGTCCGGCTGGTCGCGCAGGTCGCAGATCACCAGGAACTCATCGCCGCCAAAGCGTGCAAGCAGGCCTTCGGTGCCGATCGCAGTGGCGATGCGCCGGGTCGCTTCGATCAACAGTTCATCACCGGCGTTGTGGCCAAGCAGGTCGTTGACCACCTTGAAGCGGTCCAGGTCGATGTACAGCACCGCCACGCGGTCGTGGCTGGGGCTGTGCATGCGCACGCCGAGGTCGCTCAGCACTGCATCGCGGTTCATGATTCCGGTCAGCGGGTCGGTGCGGGCCTGCACGCGCAGGGTTTCCTCGGCCTGCTTGCGCTCGGTGATGTCCTGCACGGTGCCGGTGATGCGGGCGGCATCGACATCGCCGGCCGAGACCTCGCCGATCATCCGTATCCAGAACGAGTGGCCATCGCGGCGTTGGCCCTGCAGCTCCAGGCCGAAGCTGCTGCGGTGTTCGATGGTGTCGGCCAGCGCCTGCTGCAGGGCGGCGCGGTCGTCGCTGCGCAGGCAGTCCAGCAGGTCGGGCATGTCCTCCAGGTCGGCCGGCTGGCCGACGATGCGCCGCGCTTCATCGGTGAGGTACAGGCGCTGCAGGCCGCGATCCCACTCCCAACCGCCGATATGGGCCAGTGACTGCGCGCGCGCGAACAGGGTGTTGTTGCGCTTCAGTTCGGTGATGTCACTGAACATCGCATAGACATGGTCGGCCTGGTCGCAGCCGTTGCCGAACACCGGCACGTTGGTGGTGGACAACCACAGCATGCGTCCGCGCGGGCGGTGGTACAGGCCGATGATGGTGCTGCGGATCACCCGCCCGGCCTGGAAACAGCGGCTGGTCGGCCACTGTGACTGGGTCAACGGGTGGCCATGCTCGTCGACGATGATCCACGCTTCGGGATCGAGCATCGCGTTCAAGCCCACGCCGCCACCGGTGAGGCCGAGGATGCGATGTGCGGCCGGGTTGGCCGACAGCACGCGCAGGTCGCGGTCGAACAGGATCACGCCCTTGTCGATCGATTCCATCAACAGGCGATAGCGTGACTCTGCGCGCCAGCGCCCGCTCAGGTCGCGGGCGACGGCGACGATGCAGGGTTGGCCGCGGTCCTGGAAGCCGGCCGAGTGCACCTCCACCGGAAAGCGGCTGCCATCACCGCGCATGTTGGTCACTTCGATGACGTAGGTGTCGCCGCGGTTCAGCGCTTCCCACACCGGTTGCAGATGGTCGCTGGGCAGGTCGGGATTGAGCAGTTCGATCGGCTGGCCGACGATGTCCTCGCGCGGGCGGTCGTAGGCGACGATGCCTGCGCGGTTGACGTCCAGCACCACGCCTTCGGCGCTGAGGATGCTGACCGGGTCGGGCACGGCGTCGAACAACGCGGCATAGCGTGCCTGGGTATCCAGTTCGCGCTGCTGCGCATCGGCCAGCGCCTGCCGTGCCTGGCGCAGCAGCCTGGCCTGGGCCGGCGGCGGCGAAGCAGCCAGCGCCGCGTCCAGAGCGGCCAGCGCGACGTCGGTTGCGGCGGGTGTATCGCCGATGGCCGGACGGTCGCGCGGGCCGCTGTCGTTCATGTCGCTGCCAGCGCCTGCCCGACGCGGCTGGCGGTCGCGCGGCCGAGCAGTCCGGCCAGCCAGCGGCCGGTCTCGGCCAGCGACGGCAGGTCGACCCCGCACTCCAGGCCCAGGCCCTGCAGCAGGTACACCACGTCCTCGCTGGCCACGTTGCCGCTGGCGCCCTTCGCGTAGGGGCAGCCGCCGGCACCGGACACCGCACTGTCGACTACGCGCACGCCTTCTTCCAGGCAGGCGGCGATGTTGGCGATGGCCTGGCCGTAGGTGTCGTGGAAGTGCACGGCCAGTGCGCTCATCGGGATCTCGGCAGCCACCGCCTGCAGCATCGCGCGGGCCTTGCGTGGCGTGCCGACGCCGATGGTGTCGCCCAGCGAGATCTCATAGCACCCCATCTGGTGCAGTGCGCGGGCCACGCGCACCACATCGGCCAGCGGCACTTCGCCCTGGTACGGGCAGCCGAGCACGGTGGAGACGTAGCCACGCACGCGCACGCCGTCGGCGGCCGCGCGGCGCAGGATCGGCTCGAAGCGGGCCAGCGATTCATCGATGCCGGCGTTGGTGTTGGTGCGATTGAATGCTTCCGATGCAGCGGTGAACACCGCGATCTCCTGCACGCCGACGGCGCGCGCACGGTCGTAGCCCTGTTCGTTCGGCACCAGCACCGGATAGGCGATGCCGGGGCGGCGCTGGATGCCCGCATAGACCTCGGCAGCATCGGCCAGTTGCGGGACCCAGCGCGGGCTGACGAAGCTGGTCGCCTCGATGGTGCGCAGGCCGGTGGCCGACAGGCGATCGATCAGGGCGATCTTGTCGGCGGTGGCCACGGCCTGCTTTTCGTTCTGCAGCCCGTCGCGCGGGCCGACCTCGACGATGCGGACGAAATCGCTCATCGCGGCACCCCCATGAAAAGCGGGGCGGGGCGGGCAGGGCGGATGGGATCGGCTGGGGTCACGACGGTTCCTGGGAAACGGGGGGCGGCCCGGTCTTCGCCAGGCTGCCAGATGAGATACGCAGGCGGGTCGCACAAGCGGCCACGCCTGCGCCTGGTGGCGACGCAGGGGTCTACCCGGGCAGGTGGCAGACCGCCTCGATGTTGTTGCCGTCGGGGTCGATCACGAAGGCGGCGTAATAGTCCGGGTGGTACCAGGGACGCAGGCCGGGCGCACCATTGTCGCGCCCCCCTGCGGCCAGCGCGGCGGCGTGGAAGGCATCAACCTGGGCGCGTTCGGCGCAGACGAAGGCCACGTGCACGCCCTGGCTGAGCGGCGCCGCATTGCCCAGCCAGAAGAACGGCTTGCCGTGGTTGCCGAAACCCACGTGGTCGTGGGCACCGGTCTGTTCGGCGCTGACCTCCATCACCACGCCGATCTGCAGCGGTGCCAGCGCCTGCAGGAAGAAGGCCTTGCTGCGCGGCAGGTCGCCGCTGTTCAAGCCGATATGGTCCAGCATGTCAGGCCTCCGTGACCCAGTGCGGCGCGCGTTTGTCGAGGAAGGCACCCAGGCCCTCCTGGCCTTCGGCCGATACCCGGAGGCGGGCGATCAGGGCGGCATTGTCACGGTCCAGGCTGTCGCGATCATGGGCGTCGCGAACCTGCCGGACCAGCAGCTTGGCCGAAGCCGAGGCGATCGGCCCGGCCTTGTCGAGCAGGGCCAGCTGTCGCTGCACCGCCTCGTCCAGGCGTTCGGGCTCCACCAGCTGGTGGATCAGGCCGATACGCAGGGCGGTGTCGGCGTCGAAGTGCTCACCGGTGGCGAACCAGCGGCGGGACTGGCGGCTGCCGATGGCCTCGATCACATAGGGCGAGATCACTGCAGGGAGCAGGCCCAGACGGCTTTCGGTCAGGCCGAAGCGGGCGGCGCTGGTAGCGATGGCGATATCGCAGCAGGCCACCAGGCCGACGCCACCACCGAAGGCGGCGCCGTGGACGCGGGCGAGGGTGGGCTTGGGCAGCTCGTCCAGGGTGCGCATCAGCCGGGCCAGGGCCAGGGCGTCGTCACGGTTGTCGGCCTCGCTGGCGGAGGCCATGCCGCGCATCCACTGCATGTCGGCACCGGCGGAGAAGGAGGCACCGTGGCCGGCCACCACCACCGTGCGCACCGTGTCATCGCGGCCGGCCGCTTCCAGGGCTGCGGTCAGCCGGGCGATCAGGCCGGCGTCAAAGGCGTTGTGCAGCTCCGGCCGGTTCAGCCAGAGGGTCAGGACAGCGCCGTTGCGCTCGATCTGCAAAGCATCGTTCATGGGATTCCGGGGGTTGCTCCATACCTGTATGGATCATAGCGGGCCATTGGTCATGGGCCATGACGCGACGCGGGAATGTTAGAATCGAGAACCATTTACATCCAGCAGAGAACACGCTAGATGACGCTGTCCGAACTGCCCCTGCACGCCTCGGCCGTGGTCGATTCCGTGCAGGACCTGCATGCCAACGATGCCATCGCCCGGCGCCTGCGCGAGCTGGGCTTCGTCAAGGGCGAGGAAGTGCGCCTGGTGGCGCGAGGCCCGGTTGGTGGCGAGCCGCTGCTGGTGCAGGTCGGGTTCACCCGTTTCGCGCTGCGTATCAGTGAGGCCCGGCGCGTGGTCATCGACCCGGCCAGCCAGGAGGGACGTGCATGAGCGCCACCGCAACCGCCGCCCCGCTGCGCATCGCGCTGGTCGGCAACCCCAACAGCGGCAAGACCGCGCTGTTCAACCAGCTGACCGGCAGCCGGCAGAAGGTCGCCAATTACACCGGCGTCACCGTTGAGCGCAAGGAAGGCCGCCTGCGTGCGCCGTCCGGCCGCGAGTTCGCCGTGCTCGACCTGCCGGGCGCCTACAGCCTGCAGCCGGCCAGCCTGGACGAGGCGATCACCCGCGACCTGTGCCGGGGGTTCTACCCGGGCGAGGCCGCGCCGGACGTCCTTCTGTGCGTGATCGACGCCACCAACCTGCGCCTGCACCTGCGCTTCGCCCTGGAACTGCGCGAGCTGGGCAAGCCGATGATCATCGCCCTGAACATGGTCGACGCCGCGCAGCGCCGCGGCATCCAGATCGATGTGGCCGCGCTGGAGCGCGAGATCGGTGTGCCGGTGGTGGAAACCGTGGCGGTACGCAAGCAGGGCGCGCGTGCACTGGTGGAACGCCTGGATACGATGGTGCCGCACCTGGATGCGCCGCTGGCCGGCGTTGAGAGCGGCGTGGACTACCACGCGCAGGTGCGCGCGATCCTGGCCGCAGCCGTGCGGATGCCGGCACGGACGGCGAAGATCGACGACACGCTGGACCGCTGGCTGCTGCATCCGGTGTTTGGCCTGATCACGCTGGTGGTGGTGATGTTCCTGATCTTCCAGGCGGTGTTCGCCTGGGCCACGCCGCTGATGGATGGCATCGAGGCCGGCTTTGCCTGGCTGGGTGAGCTGGCTGCCAGCGTGCTGCCGGCAGGGCCGCTGACCAGCCTGCTGACCGACGGCATCATCGCCGGCCTGGGCGGCGTGGTGGTGTTCCTGCCGCAGATCCTGATCCTGTTCGCCTTCATCCTGGCGCTGGAAGAGTCCGGTTACCTGCCACGCGCCGCGTTCCTGCTGGACCGCATGATGGCGGCGGCCGGCCTGTCGGGGCGGTCGTTCATCCCGCTGCTGTCCAGCTTTGCCTGCGCGGTGCCGGGCATCATGGCCACCCGCAGCATCCAGGACCCGCGTGACCGCCTGGCCACGATCCTGGTGGCACCGCTGATGACCTGCTCGGCAAGGCTGCCGGTGTATGCGCTGTTGATCGGTGCGTTCATACCGGCCGGCAGGATCGGCATCTTCAACCAGCAGGGCCTGGTGCTGTTCGGCCTGTACGTGGCGGGCATCCTCAGCGCGCTGGTGATGTCGTGGGTGATGAAGAAGTGGCGCCGCGACAAGAGCGAGCACCCGCTGATGCTGGAGCTGCCGTCGTACCGCATTCCGCATCCGCGCGACCTCGCCGTCGGCCTGTACGAGCGCGGCATGATCTTCCTCAAGCGTGTCGGCGGCATCATCCTGGCGCTGACCATCCTGCTGTGGTTCCTGCTGTCGTTCCCGGGCGCGCCCGCCGACGCGACGATGCCGGCCATCGACTACAGCTACGCCGGCCAGATCGGTCATGCGATGACCGCGATCTTCGCGCCGCTGGGCTTCAACTGGCAGATCTGCATCGCGCTGATCCCGGGCCTCGCTGCGCGCGAAGTAGCGGTGTCCTCGCTGGCGACGGTGTATGCGCTGTCGGCCGCCGATGATGATGCGGCGATCTCCGCACTGTCGCCGGTGGTGGCCGACGGCTGGTCGCTGGCTACCGGCCTGGCCCTGCTGGTGTGGTTCATCTACGCGCCGATGTGCATTTCGACGCTGGCCACCATCAAGCGCGAGACCAACTCGTGGAAGACGATGGGCTTCTCGGCGTTCTACCTGTTTGCTGCCGCCTATGTCGCGGCGCTGATCACCTACCAGGTGACCGTGGCGCTGGGAGGCGGCTGATGGATGCCGGCCTGCTGGTCCAGTACCTGATCATCGCGGTGGCCGTGCTGGTCAGTGCGTGGGTGGTGTTGAAGAAGCAGGCGCCCGGCACCGTGCGCAAGCTGCGCGGCGCGCTGGCACTGGCGCTGCTGAAGCCGGGCCGTGCGGCCTGGCTGCAGGCGCTGGGCCGGAAGATCGCGCCGCCGGCCACTGGCGGTGGCGGTGCGTGCGGCGGCTGCGACAGCTGCGGACCGACGCCGCCGAAGCAGCACTAGAGAGGCGTCTGGGCGCTGCCCTGGTGAGTGCGGACCTTGGTCCGCACTGCCGATTGATCATCCACGCATGGCGTGGATCTACCCATCCCCAGCGCTGCCCTCCAGCGGTGTCGGAATTGATCATCCACGCAGGACTTGGATCTACGTTGCAGGCAGGGTGAGGCGACCGGTTCGCGGCGATGCGTCAACCTGCCCGCGTGCCAAGCTCCGCTGCCAGTGCCAACCAGCGTTCGCGCTGTTGCGGCGTGCTACTGCGCACCGGGCCCAGCCGGCTGACCCGCACCGGGCGGATGCCGCAGAACTCAAGGATGGTGGCACGGATCTGGGTGATGCCCGGATCGCGGTAGATCCAGCGGTAGTACCAGGGCGGCGTATCCAGCGTGGTGATGACCCGCGCGCTGCGCCCCGCCAGCAGCCGGTCCCACCACACCGAATCGCGACGGTAGCGGAAGGCGAAGCCCGGCAGCAGCACGCGATCGAAGAAGCCCTTCAGCAGTGCCGGCATCGCGCCCCACCACGTCGGGTAGACCAGCACCAGGTGGTCGCAGGCCTGGATCGCGTCTGCTGCATCCTGCAGGTCGGTTTCCAGTGGCTGGATCTGGCGATAACCGTGGCGCAGCACCGGGTCGAACTGAAGGTCGCCCAAGGCGATCATGCGCACGTGGTGGCCGGCGTTGCGGGCGGCGGTCGCGTAGCGCTGGGCGAGGGCGCCGCACAGGCTGTCGCGGTCGGGATGGCCAAGCAGGATCAGGATGGAGCGGGGCACGGCAGTCTCGGGGGCTGGAAAGCATCCGACGTTGCGCTATGCCCCAAGGGCAGAGTCAAACCCCGCCAGGGCAGCCAGCGGGAGCCAGCACGCAGGGACCATCGCCCTGCTGCAGCCATTGCCGCAGCTCGTCAGCCACATGCAGCAGCTCGATCTCGACGCGGGCAAGGCGCTCGCGCTCGGCGGCAATCGCAGTGCGCTGGCGTTCCAGCAGGGCGAGCACGGCTGGCCAGTCCAGCTGGCCGTCGCCACGCTGCAGGCGGGTGATGGTGGCCAATCCGATGCCCAGCCCCAGTGCCTGCCGGATCAGCTGCACCCAGGCCACGTCCTGCTCGCTGTAGTCGCGATAGCGGTTCAGGCGCGGCACTGGCGGCAGCAGGCCGCGTGCCTCGTACAGGCGGATGGCCTTGGCGCTGGCGCCGGTACGGCGGGCGACTTCGGAAATGCGCACCGTTTCAGCCCTGCATCCGCGCAGGCGGCATGTTGGCTTCAGCGCTTGGCGCGGGCGGTTTGCAAAGGTGCATGGGGTGCGGGCCAGCGCTTGAAGGGGCACGCAGCGTAGCAGCGACAGTGCTTGCCGGACCATGCGTGCTGCCGCTAGCCTGCGTGCATGAACCAGACTCCCCTGCGATTGCTTATTCACGGCGCCTCCGGGCGCATGGGCCAGGCCCTGTTGCGGCTGGCCGCCGAACATCCTGATTCCCTGCAGATCGTCGCTGCGGTGACCGGCCGCGCGCCGGCGCAGCGGGTGATCGACGGCGTGCCGTTCTTCGCGGCCAGCGAGTTGCCGGGGGCGCCGGTGTTCGATGTGGCGATCGACTTCAGCCTGCCCGAGGGCTTCGATGCGCTGCTGGCACTGTGCGTGGAGCGCGGTGCGGGACTGGTATCGGGCACCACCGGTATTTCCAGTGTGCAGCGCCAGGCACTGGAAGCAGCGGCGGCGAAGATCCCGCTGGTGTGGGCGTCGAACTTCAGCCTGGGCGTGGCAGTGCTCGATGAGCTGGTGGAGCGTGCGGCGCAGGCGCTGGCCGGCTGGAACTGCGACATCGTCGAATCGCACCATACGCAGAAGAAGGACGCTCCCTCGGGCACGGCGTTGACCCTGGGTGCCGCGGCGCAGCGGGGCGGTGCCGAGCCGCAGTACGCCAGCCTGCGCGCCGGAGACATCGTCGGCGAGCATCTGGTGCAGTTCACCGGCCTGGGCGAGCGCATCGAGCTGGTGCACCGGGCCACCAACCGCGACATCTTTGCCCGCGGGGCGCTGTTTGCCGCTCGCCAGCTGCAGGGCCGGGCGGCAGGCAGCTACCGGGTACGTGACCTGCTGGACGGCCCCCTGTAAACGGTAGCGGCGGGGGCCGCCCCCCCGGGGGGGGGGGGGCCCACCCGGGGGGGGGCCCCCCCCCCGGGGGGGCGGCCCCCGCCGCTACCCTTGAGTGGCTGCATACGGCCCCGGATTGAAATGAATGCGCAATCGCCTGTTCATGAATGGCGATAACCGCTGGCGCGAGCGCCCCGGCACCGCTACAATTCGCACTCGCCGAATCACGAAAGCCGGACCGGTCCCAGACCGTACGTCCGCGCTTTTTTGCAACCGGATTTCCGTGAAGCGCAGGCGTGACTTCGGCACCCCCTCGGTAGCCAAAGTGAGAATTCCGTGACCCAAGCCGCAATCCTCGTCCTCGAAGACGGCACCGTATTCGAGGGCGAATCCGTAGGCGCGCCCGGCCTGTCCGTCGGTGAAGTGGTGTTCAACACCGCCATGACCGGCTACCAGGAAGTGTTGACCGACCCGTCCTACGCCCGGCAGATGGTCACGCTGACCTATCCGCACATTGGCAACACCGGCATGACCGACCAGGACGATGAAGCGTCCAAGGTGTGGTCGGCCGGCCTGATCGTGCGCGACGTACCGCGCCGCCCGAGCAGCTGGCGCAGCCAGGTGTCGCTGCAGGACTGGCTGATCCAGCGTGGCGTGGTCGCCATCGCTGGCATCGACACCCGCAAGCTGACCCGCATCCTGCGCGAGAAGGGCGCCCAGAACGGCGCGCTGATGGCCGGCGACGGCATCGACGTGGAAAAGGCACTGGAAGCGGCCCGCAAGTTCCCGGGCCTGAAGGGCATGGATCTGGCCAAGGTCGTGACTACCGACAAGACCTACGTCTGGACCGAGGGCCAGCTGGACCTGGACGCCAACGCCTTCGTCAGCGTGCCGGCCCAGTACAAGGTCGTGGCGTACGACTTCGGCGTGAAGACCAACATCCTGCGCATGCTGGCCGAGCGCGGCTGTGAGGTCACCGTAGTGCCGGCGCAGACCCCGGCCGCTGAAGTGCTGGCGCTGAAGCCGGACGGCGTGTTCCTGTCCAACGGCCCGGGTGACCCGGAACCGTGCGACTACGCGATCGCCGCGATCAAGACCTTCATCGACGTGAAGATTCCGACCTTCGGCATCTGCCTGGGCCATCAGCTGCTGGGCCTGGCCTCGGGCGCGAAGACGATCAAGATGGGCCATGGCCACCACGGCGCGAACCATCCGGTGCAGGACCTGGACAGCGGCCGGGTGATGATCACCTCGCAGAACCACGGCTTCGCGGTGGATGAAGCGACCCTGCCGGCCACCCTGCGGGTGACCCACCGTTCGCTGTTCGACGGCACCAACCAGGGCATCGCCCGCACCGATGTGCCGGCGTTCTCGTTCCAGGGCCACCCGGAAGCCTCGCCGGGCCCGCATGACGTCGGTCCGCTGTTCGATCGTTTCGTGACCCTGATGGCCGAGGCGAAGGCTTGATGCGCAGCGCCGCTCTGCTGCTGTCGCTGTGCTGCGCCGCGGGTGCGGCACAGGCTGCGCCGGCGTCCGCTGCGGACATGGACGCGCTGCTGCACACGTTGAAGAAGGACTCGGTCGGTGCGTCGTCGGCGGCGATGATGGTCGAGGAGGTGCCAACGCTCAAAGCGCTGGCCGAAAGCGATCGCCAATGCGCCCGCACCTCCATCCAGTCGTTCTTCTACGTTCATGCGCGCCAGTCGTTGATCAACAGCCTTGGCGAGGACGGTGACGTGATCGTCGCGGACTGGTCGCGCTTCCTGGCCACACCGTCCGGAAAGGGTTACCTGATCCTCACCCGCGCGCTCCCGGAGTCGGCAGCGGACGCGTCGGTCAACGTCAACGACGAGGCGTACGCCGCCGGATTCGACGCCTTTCTCGGCAGTACGTCCTTCAAGCGCCTGGATGCTGGTTTCGATGCAATGAGCGTCCCTGACGAATTTGCGGTGAAACTGAGCCAGGGATTGCAGGACCAGTGCGGGATTGCGCTGAAACCCGAAGAGATTTCCTGATCGACAGCGTGCGATCACTCCCCCTTGTCACGCTGTACTGACTTAGAGAAGAAAATGCCCAAGCGCACTGACCTCAAGACCATCCTCATCATCGGTGCCGGCCCGATCGTCATCGGCCAGGCCTGTGAGTTCGATTACTCCGGCGCCCAGGCCTGCAAGGCCCTGCGAGATGAGGGCTACCGCGTGGTGCTGGTCAACAGCAATCCGGCCACGATCATGACCGACCCGGAGATGGCCGACGCCGTCTACATCGAGCCGATCAACTGGCAGACCGTCGAGAAGATCATCGCCAAGGAAAAGCCCGACGCGCTGCTGCCGACCATGGGTGGCCAGACCGCGCTGAACTGCGCGCTGGACCTGGCCGATCACGGCGTGCTGGAGAAGTACAACGTCGAGCTGATCGGCGCCAAGCGCGATGCGATCCGCATGGCCGAAGACCGCGAACTGTTCCGCGTGGCGATGAGCGAGATCGGCCTGGAGTGCCCGACCGCTGCCGTTGCCCACACCCTGGACGAAGCGCTGGAGATCCAGACCCGCGTCGGCTATCCGACCATCATCCGCCCCAGCTTCACCCTGGGCGGCAGTGGCGGCGGCATCGCCTACAACCGCGAAGAGCTGATCGAGATCGTCAACCGCGGCCTGGAACTGTCGCCGACCACCGAAGTGCTGGTCGAAGAGTCGGTGCTGGGCTGGAAGGAATTCGAGATGGAAGTGGTCCGCGATACCGCGGACAACTGCATCATCGTCTGCTCGATCGAAAACCTGGACCCGATGGGCGTGCACACCGGTGACTCGATCACCGTGGCCCCGGCGCAGACCCTGACCGACAAGGAATACCAGCGCCTGCGCGATGCCTCCATCGCCGTGCTGCGCAAGATCGGCGTGGATACCGGTGGTTCGAACGTGCAGTTCGGCATCAACCCGGGCACCGGCCGCGTGGTGGTGATCGAGATGAACCCGCGCGTGTCGCGTTCCTCGGCGCTGGCGTCCAAGGCCACCGGCTTCCCGATCGCCAAGGTCGCCGCCAAGCTGGCCGTGGGCTACACCCTGGACGAACTGAAGAACGAGATCACCGGCGGCCTGACCCCGGCCTCGTTCGAGCCGTCCATCGACTACGTCGTCACCAAGATTCCGCGCTTTGCTTTCGAGAAGTTCCCGGCCGCCGATGCACGCCTGACCACCCAGATGAAGTCGGTGGGCGAGGTGATGGCGATGGGCCGCACCTTCCAGGAATCGATGCAGAAGGCCCTGCGTGGCCTGGAAACCGGCAAGGTCGGCTTCGACCCGACCGGCCTGGACCTGGCCAGCGAAGACGACCTGCAGACCCTGCGCCGCGAGCTGAAGGCGCCGGGTCCGGAGCGCCTGTTCTTCGTCGCCGACGCGTTCCGCGCCGGCATGAGCGTGGAGGACATCTTCAAGCTGTCCTACATCGATCCGTGGTTCCTGGACCAGATCGAAGAAATCATCGCCGCCGAGACCCAGGTCGCGGCCGATGGGATCGATGCACTGGATGCGGCGCGCCTGCGCAAGCTCAAGCGTGCCGGCTTCTCCGACGCCCGCCTGGCCCAGCTGACCGGCACCAACGAAGCGGCCGTGCGTGCGCTGCGTCGCGCACACAAGGTGCGCCCGGTGTACAAGCGCGTGGACTCCTGTGCCGCCGAGTTCTCCACCAGCACTGCCTACCTGTACTCGACCTATGAGGACGAGTGTGAAGCCGCGCCGAGCAACCGCGACAAGATCATGATCCTCGGCGGTGGCCCGAACCGCATCGGCCAGGGCATCGAGTTCGACTACTGCTGCGTGCACGCGGCACTGGCGCTGCGCGAGGATGGCTATGAAACCATCATGGTCAACTGCAACCCGGAAACCGTGTCGACCGACTACGACACCTCCGACCGCCTGTACTTCGAGCCGCTGACCCTGGAAGACGTGCTGGAAATCGTCGAGCTGGAGCAGCCGAAGGGCGTGATCGTGCAGTACGGCGGCCAGACCCCGCTGAAGCTGGCTCGCGCGCTGGAAGCCAACGGCGTGCCGGTGATCGGCACAAGCCCGGACTCGATCGACCTGGCCGAAGACCGCGAGCGCTTCCAGCAGCTGGTGGACAACCTGGGCCTGAAGCAGCCGCCGAACCGCATTGCCCGCAACGACCAGGAAGCCCTGCTGCTGGCGCGCGAGATCGGTTACCCGCTGGTGGTGCGCCCGAGCTACGTGCTGGGTGGGCGCGCGATGGAAATCGTCTACGGCGAATCCGATCTGGCCCGCTACGTGCGTGACGCGGTGAAGGTGTCCAACGATTCGCCGGTGCTGCTGGATCGCTTCCTCGACAACGCCGTCGAGTGCGACGTGGACATCATCGCCGACGCCCAGGGCAACGTCCTGATCGGTGGCGTGATGGAGCACATCGAAGAGGCTGGCGTGCACTCGGGCGATTCCTCCTGCTCGCTGCCGCCTTACTCGCTGTCGGCTGAAACCCAGGCCGAGCTGCGTCGCCAGGTGGTCGAGCTGGCCAAGGCCCTGAACGTGGTGGGCCTGATGAACACCCAGTTCGCGATCCAGACCGATGAGGAAGGCAACGACACCATCTTCCTGCTGGAAGTGAATCCGCGTGCCTCGCGCACCGTGCCCTTCGTGTCCAAGGCCACCGGCATGCCGCTGGCCAAGATCGCGGCGCGCTGCATGGCGGGCAAGACCCTGGAAGAGCAGGGCGCCACCAAGGAAATCGTGCCGGACTACTACTCGGTGAAGGAAGCGATCTTCCCGTTCGCCAAGTTCCAGGGCGTCGACCCGATCCTCGGGCCGGAGATGCGCTCCACCGGTGAGGTGATGGGCGTGGGCCGCAGCTTCAACGCCGCCTTTGCGCGCGCGCAGGAAGCCGGTGGCATCAAGGCGCCGCCAGTGGGCAAGGCGTTCGTGTCGGTGCGCGACCCGGACAAGAAGCGCGTGCTGCCGGTGGCCAAGGCCCTGCTGGCGCGTGGCTACAGCCTGGTTGCCACCCGTGGCACCGCAGCGTGGCTGCAGCAGCACGGCATGGACTGCGAGATCATCAACAAGGTGGTCGAGGGTCGCCCGCACATCGTCGATTCGATCAAGAACGGCGAGATCGTCTATATCGTCAACACGACCGAAGGCCGTGCCGCGATCAACGACTCGTTCTCGATCCGTCGCGAGGCACTGCAGCACCGTGTCACCTATTCGACCACCATTGCCGGTGCCAAGGCGCTGGTGGATTCACTGGAATTCCGCGGTACCGGCCCGGTCTGGTCGCTGCAGGAACTGCACAAGGAGTTGAACGCATGAGAGCACCCATCACGATGAAGGGCGCGCAGCGTCTGCGCGACGAACTGGATCACCTGAAGTCGGTCAAGCGTCCGAAGGTGATCGCCGCGATCGCCGAAGCGCGCGAGCACGGCGACCTGAAGGAGAACGCCGAGTACCACGCCGCGCGCGAGGAACAGGGCTTCATCGAAGGCCGCATCAAGCAGCTGGAAGGCGAGCTGTCACACGCCGAGATCATCGACGTGAGCAAGCTCAATGCAGGCTCCAAGGTGGTATTCGGGGCCAGCGTGATCCTGGCCGACGTGGAATCGGACGAAGAGAAGAAGTACCAGATCGTTGGTGATCTGGAAGCGGACATCAAACTCGGCCTGATCGCGATTTCCTCGCCGGTCGCCCGCGCGATGATCGGCAAGCTGGAAGGTGACTCGATCGTGATCGATGCGCCGGCCGGCCAGCGCGAGTACGAGATCGTCAGCGTCAGCTACCAGGACTGATCCGTGGCGACGGCAACCCTGCTGTTGCCGGCACGCAGCCGCTTTGCGGTGGCTGCATTGCCGGATGACGTGGCGCGCGCCCTGGGCCGCGCCACCACCTCGCAGGGCGACGCCGGTGAACGCGCGCAGCTGCTGCGCCACTTCACGGTGGCCGCGCCGCACTGGCCGGTGGCCGCATTGACCCGCCAGCGTGACGTCGGTGATGCCGCCGGCGCCTGCTGGCTGCGTGCCGATCCGGCCTGCATGGTGCCGGACATGCATGGCGCGCGGATGATGGGCCACGGCGAAACGCTGCGGCCCAGCCTGGCCGATACGCTGGCGTTGCTGCCCGTGCTGCAGCCGCTGTTTGCGGATGCAGGCTTCGTGCTGGATGCACCCGATCCGTCACGCTGGTACCTGCGCCTGCCCATCGGTACTGAACTGCCGGAGTTCGACAGCCCCGACGAGGTGCTGGGTGATGACCTGTTCTCGCACCTGCCGCCGGGCGAGGCGGGCCGTCGCTGGCGCGCACTGATGACCGAAGCGCAGGTGCTGCTGCACACCCACTCGTGGAACCAGCAGCGCGCCGCGCAGGGCCAGCAGCCGATCAATTCGCTGTGGTTCTGGGGTGGTGGCGTGATGCCGGTATCGGTGGCCACGCCGCACGCGCAGGTGCGCAGCCGCGATGCGCTGCTGCAGGGCCTGGCCCAGGCCGCAGGTGTCGCGGTGGATGGCGAGCAGTCGGTCGATGCACTGGTCGACCTGCGCCAGCTGCGCTCGCTGCAGCAGCTGGGCAACGATGCAATCCGGCCGCTGCTGGCCGCGCTCAAGCGTGGCGAGCTGCAGCGGCTGGTGCTGGATTTCGAGGACGGCCTGCAGTTCCAGCTGGATCGCGGCCAGCGCTGGCAGTTCTGGAAGAAGCCACGGCAGCTTCACGACGCCTGACGTGGTGGTAGCGCCGGGCCATGCCCGGCGGATGCCCTAGCGCGATTCCGTAACGTAGGTCGGCAGTTGCCAGTGGCGCTGACCGGCGCCCAGGCAGTGCCGGCCGACGAAGGTTGCCGCCAGCACCAGGCGGGCTCCATCCCAGGCCCAATGCCGGTCTGTCCCGCAGCGGTCCGTAGCGCTTGCAAAGCCTTCTTCAAGGAACACGGCATGCGGGTAGAGCGGGAACAGCGTGGATGCGGTGATCGGCACGGGCGCAAAGGGCGGTCGGTCGCGGATCACCCAGCTGCCGGCTGGCCGGATGTAGCGGCCGGTCGTGCAGTTCAACATCGCCAGCACATGCGTTGCATCGATCCGCTCGATGCGCAGGTAGCGGGAAGAGGCTGCAGCGCAACCCGCGCCGGCCTCGGCGCGGGGTAGCAGCGCTTGCAGTAGATCGGCACGTTCGGCCAGCGCGGCATCCTCGTCGTGGGCTTCAACCAGCAGCGGTGGCGGCACCAGGCGAGGTGCCACCCGTGCGGCCGGCACCTGCGATTCCGGCCGCAAACCCTTGCCCACCAACGCCCCTGGGGTGTGCAAGCGGCCCTGTGCCTCGTCCATCTTCAGCAGCAGTGCGGCATTACCGTTCTCTGCCAGTGGCCATGCCTGGCCCGCCGTGTCGGTCATCCTGACCGGCCGCCCGCGCACCAGTGCATCCAGCAGCGCCTGCGCATGTGGTGGTGCCAGAGCCAGGCCGGCCTCAAGCGCATCCACCGGGCCGATATCACCCAGGTCCGCGCCATCCACATGCAGCCGCAGCCGGCCCTCTGGATGCACCCGCGGGCTGCGGGGCGCGCCGTCACTGCCATCAGCCAGCGACAATCGCGCCGTCACGGGGGTGTCTGGTCCAGCGGCACGCTCGATGAGCACGCCCAGCATCAACGCGGCCGGTGGGCCGAACGCCACCATCCGGCAGGTGCCTGTGTTATCGCATGCCAGGTGTCCGTTCTGTTCAAGGAACGTGAACTGCGCGGGCGTGCCGGCGAAGCTGACAGGTGCCAGCGTCAGTGACGCCAGCGCCAGTAGAGGAAATCGAAGCGTAGTCATGTTCCAGGTTTCCGGGTCAGCGGACCGTGCTGACAAGCGTCGGCAGCGTCCAGTGCCCGCCCGCCACGCCACGACACAGACCGGTACTGAACGCACTGCTTGGCTGGAATCTGCGGCCATCCCAGGCCCAGTCCCAGCCGGAAACGCAGTCGCCGATGCCGCGGCCCTTGTAGCGCGCGTACAACGTGCGATCGGAGCGCGAGAAGCCTTCTGCCTCCAGCGTGACCGTCTCAGGTGCGAACGGCGGCTGATCGCGCGCGATCCAGAAGCCATTGCTGTAGTTGTACGCGCCCATCTGGCACAACGCCTGCACCAGCACGTGGTGGTCGTCCAACCGCTCGATCACCATTTCCGGTGTTCCCTCGTACTCGATCAGGCGCGGACAGTCGTCGTTGTCGCCGAGCGTGGCAATCAGCGCGTCGCGCAGCGCTTCGCTGCTGCCCAGCCCGCTATCGCCGGGGCGGCCGGCCGCCAGCACACCGCGCACGATCACCGGCTTGGCCACTGCGGCGGGCACGCTCGCTTCGGCACGCGTGCCGCGGCGTACCAGCGCACCGGGCGTGCCCACGCGCCCTTGGACCTCGTCCATTTTCAGCAGCACCGCGGCGGCACCACGATCGGAAATCGGCCAGCGCGTGCCCCTGCTGTCGATCACCTCGATGCGTGCCTGGCCGGGCAGGGCGGCCAGCAGGCCTTCTACCTGCGTCGGCCGCAGCATCACTGCTTCGTCGGCCCCGGTGTCCTGCACTGGGCCCAGATCACGACCGTTCACGTGCAGGCGCATTGAACCTTCAGGCACTGCACTTTCGCCATCCTCGCCGACCCGCAGCCGCGCCTTCACCGCCGTGCCGGGGCCGCCGGCACGTTCCAGCATCAGGCCCAGCAGGCTGTCCGCCTTTTCAGGGCTGTAGCCGGCTGCACGGCAGGTGCCGGTGTTGTCGCAGGCCAGGAACCAGTCGTGGTGTACGAACTCGATACCGGGGGTTGGCGGCGTGTTTGCGGCCTGGGAAGCAAGTGGCAGCAGGAGGCTGGCAAGCAGTACGGACAGCAGGCGGTACATGGCGAATTCCGTTTCAGAAGCGAACAAGCATGGGCGATCGCCACGCTTGCGCCAAGCCCGGAAGAGCCTGGCGAGCCGAGCGGGGTATCATGCGCGGGTCTTCCGCAACCCGGCGATGCCGATGTCCCTTGCCGCCGATGCTGCGCTGCCGTCTTCCGATACGCCGATGATCCGCCGTCGCGATGCAGTCGCGCCCGGTAGCTGGCCGGAGGGCACGCTGCCGCTGCTGGCACGCCTGTATGCCGCACGTGGTGCGCACACGCCGGAGCTGGCCCTGCCCAAGCTCGGCAACCTGCATGCGCCGGAACTGCTGACCGGCATCGACGCGGCAGTGGACCTGCTGGTGCAAGCCATCGCCGCCGACAAGCGCATCCTGGTAGTCGGTGATTTCGACTGCGACGGCGCCACCGCCTGCGCGGTCGGTGTGCGCGGGCTGCGCATGCTCGGCGCGCAACATGTCTTCCACGCAGTGCCCAACCGCATGGTGCACGGCTATGGTCTGTCGCCGTCACTGGTGGACGAGCTGGCTGCGCTGCAGCCGGATCTGCTGGTCACCGTCGACCACGGCATTGCCTGCCATGCCGGCGTGACCGCGGCCAAGGCGCGTGGCTGGCAGGTGCTGGTGACCGATCACCATCTGCCCGGTCCACAGCTGCCACCGGCCGATGTCATCGTCGACCCCAACCTCGACGGCGACGCCTTCCCCAGCAAGGCGCTGGCCGGTGTCGGCGTGATCTTCTACGTGCTGATGGCGCTGCGCCGGCAGATGCGCGAAGCGGGGGTATTTGCCGATGGCAAAGGGCCGGACCTGACCACGCTGCTGGACCTGGTGGCGGTGGGCACAGTGGCCGACCTGGTGGTGCTCGATGCCAACAATCGCGCCCTGGTCAGCGCGGGATTGCGCCGGCTGCGCAATGGCCAGGGCTGCGTCGGCCTGAAGGCATTGATCGAGGCCAGCGGCCGCGATGCTGCACGCTTGACCGCCACCGACATCGGCTTCGGGCTTGGCCCGCGCTTGAACGCGGCCGGTCGGCTGGAAGACATGGCATTGGGTATCGCCCTGCTGCTCACCGAAGATCCGCGGCAGGCCCGCGACATCGCGCAGACGCTGGAACAGATCAACGCCGAGCGGCGTGCGGTCCAGCAGTCGATGACCGATGACGCCGAACACGCGCTGTCGCGGGTGGTGCTCGATACCGCAGGCCAGCGCCCGGTGGCGGCCTGCTTGTTCGATGCTGATTGGCACCCCGGCGTGGTTGGCCTGGTTGCTTCAAAGATGAAGGATCGCCTGCATCGGCCGGTGATCGCGTTCGCGCCGGCCGAGCCGGGCGCCGACACCCTGCGCGGCTCGGCGCGTTCGATCGCCGGCCTGCATATCCGTGATGCGCTGGCGCTGGTCGATGCACGCCATCCCGGCTTGATCGAGCGCTTCGGCGGTCACGCGATGGCCGCCGGGTTGAGCATGCGCCTGGATCATCTGGCTGCCTTCGAAGCCGCGTTCGTCGCCACCGTGCTGGAAATGCTCGACCCGGCTGCACTGCAGCAGCAGGTGCTCAGCGACGGCGAACTGGCCGCGGACGAACTCGATCATCGCCATGCCGATGCGCTGCGTTTGGCGGGTCCATGGGGGCAGGGCTTTCCCGAGCCGCTGTTCGATGGCCACTTCGAAGTGGCCAACTGGCGCGTGCTGAAGGAGCGTCATCTGAAGCTGGAACTGCGCCTGCCCGGCGTACCCGGCACGATCAACGCGATCCATTTCGGCGGCTGGCACGGCAATGCGCCCGGTCGCCACGTGCATCTCGCCTACCGGCTCGCCTGCGATGACTATCGTGGCGGCGCCGCCATCCAGCTGATCGTCGAGCACTGCCTGCCGGCGTAGTCCATGCCGGGCATGGCCCGGCGCTATCGCTTCGGAAGGGTCAGCGTACGTCGGTCACCCGCGTCGGCAGTTCCCAGGTACCCCCGGGAACGCCGCGGCACAGGCCGCCACTGATCGCCGAGGTCGCGACGAAGCGGGTGCCATCCCACGTCCACGTTTCATCCGACACGCAGTCGGCCAGACCGCGGCCCTTGTGCGAGGCGACGATCTGTCCGTCGCCGTAGTCGATCGCGTCGCTGGTCACCCATTGCGGCTGGTAGGGCGCTTTCTCACCGATGACCCAGTAACCATCACCGGTGTTGTAGGCCGCGCGCCAGCAGGGGACGTTGACCAGCAGATGCTTGGTGTCCAGGCGCTGGATCTGCAGTGGTGAATTGCTGATCGGAAGATCCGGGTCGGTGTCGAGCAGGCCTTCGCAGCTGGGTTCTTCCAGAGTGGCGCGCAGCGCCGCACGCAGCGCCGGCGAGGCGGCCAGCTTGGAAAACGCCGGGTCGTCCGGTGGCGTCGACAGCGTCGGTGCCTTGCGCACCACGGGTTTGGCAACGGCGGCAGGCACGCTGCTTTCGGCAGCGGCCCCCTTGCGCATCACCGCGCCCGGCGTGCCCACGCGGCCCTGGAACTCGTCGGTCTTCAACAGCACAGCCGCTGCGCCCTTGTCCGACAGCGGCCACGTGTGGCCGGCGGCATCGACAACCGCGATGCCACCATCGCGCACCAGCGCGGACAGCACTGCGCTGGTCTGTGCCGCGCTGAGCACATGGACACCCGGCTCCGTGGCCGGCGCCAGCACACCGAGGTCACGCTGCTGGATGCGCAGGTGCAGCGCGCCCTTGGGCTGCGGCTGGTCATCGATCGGCTGCAACGACAGCCGACCGCTGATGGCCTGATTGGGGCCGCCCGCCCGGGTCAGCAGCACGCTCAGGGTGCTGTCATCGCCACTGGCGTAGCCGGCCGCGCGGCACGTGCGCGTGTTGTCGCAGGCCACGACCCAGTCGTGATGCTGGAAATAGAGGCCTGCAGGCGCATCGACGGCGCCGGCGGCCAACGGCCAGCACAGGGCCAGCAGGGTGGGAAGCAGGGGAGAACGCATGGGCATCCTTGCACGGGATCGGGAAGTCGCACATGGTGCGCCCAGTGGCAGCGAAGAACCAGCATCGAATCACGTTAACCCCGTCCTCCCGGTTGGTGCGTTCAAGCAGTCACGATCCCACTGGAGTCCTGTCATGGTCTTCGCCCGTTGCTGCACCGTACTGCTGTTGGCCCTGGCAAGCTGGCCGGCACTGCCCCAGGCGTCGCGGCGTCCGGCACCGCCGATGACGTCCACACCGCTGCTGATCGCGCCCGCCGCCGAACAGCCCGTGCAACTGCGACATGCCCGCATCGAAGGCGAGGTCCAGGCCGGTATCGCCCAGACCCGTATCACCCTGGAGTTCCATAACCCCAACCAGCGCGTGCTGGAAGGTGAGCTGCAGTTCCCGCTGGCCGAGGGCCAGCAGATCACGGGGTTCGCCCTGGACATCAACGGCGAGTTGCGCGAGGCAGTACCGGTGCCCAAGGACCGCGGTCGTCAGGTGTTCGAGGAGATCGCCCGTCGTGGCGTCGACCCGGGCCTGCTGGAGCAGACCGCCGGCAACCAGTTCCGGCTGCGCGTGTATCCGCTGCCGGCCGGCGGCAGCCGCCGCGTGCAGTTGGTCGTACGCGAGCCGCTGGCATATGCCGGGCAGGGCTGGCGTTGGACACTGCCGCTGCAGTTCGTCGCCGGCGCCGCAGCCGTCGAACTGGACGTGCGGGCACCGAAGGGGGCTGAGGCAGGAAGCGCGCCGTTCCGCATCGCCGATGGCCGCCTGCACTGGCAAGGACGTGGCGCGCAGTTGCCGGCCCAGCTGCAATGGACGCTGCCGGCCGAGCGCAAGGCACAGGTGCAGGTTGCGCGCTGGCAGGACGGTCACTACCTGTTGGCGCAGCTGCCGGTGCCGACGTCGACCGCGCCGCGCCGTGTGCCGTCGGAAGTGGGGCTGCTGTGGGACGGTTCGGGTTCCGCAGGCCAGCGCGACCGCACCCGCGAGTTCGCGCTGCTGGATCGCTACTTTGCTGCGATGGGCGAGGGCAACGTCGCGCTGACCGTGCTGCGTGATCGCGCCGAGCCCGTGCGTCATTTCCGTATACGCAGCGGTGACTGGAGTGAACTGCGGCGCGCGTTGATGGCGGTGCAGCCGGATGGCGCCAGCGCGCTGGCGCAGTGGCAGCCGCAGCCCTCGGTGAAGGAGTACCTGATGGTCAGCGACGGCCTGCTGACCTATGGGCCGGAAGCACTGCCGGCGTTGGCCGCCGATCAGCGCCTGTTTGCGGTCAGCAGTGCCGGCGCACGCACCGATGCCACCCGCCTGCGCGGTTGGAGCGAGGCGCATGCTGGCAGTTTCGTGGCGCTCGGCAGCGATATCGATGCCGCTGCACGGGAGCTGCTGTCGATGCCGCTGGATGTCCAGATCGATGCCGGCCGTGGCGTGCAGGACGTGGTGGTCGACCGCCGCAGCCAGGCCCAGGGCTGGCTGTGGTTGCATGCGCGGTTGGCGGCCGAAGGTGTGCCGATGCGGGTGCGCATTGCCGGTGGGCAATGGCAGGCACTGCCGGAGAGCTCCACCAGCGCCGATGGCGATCTGCTGGCCGGCCTGTGGGCACAGGCACGCCTGCAGCAGTTGTCGACCGATCGGCGCGGCAATCGCGAGGCGATGCAGCGCCTGTCGCAGCAGTTCAGCCTGGTGGGCCCGGACACTTCACTGATCGTGCTGGAAACGCTGGACGACTACCTGCGCTACGCGATCCGCCCCGCAGGTGCCTTGCGCGCCCAGTACGACCAGCGCTTCGCACGCCAGGTTGCAGATCGCGATGCCGCCGACCGTCAGCGCCTGGACAAGGTGGTGACGCAGTGGCAGCAGCGCCAGCAATGGTGGAGCCGCAGTTGGCCGAAGGGCATGCGCGTGCAGGCGAAGGCGCTGGAAGTGGTCGGTCAGGACGCGTACGCGGCTGCCCCGGTGGCGATGCTCGCCGCGCCTCCTCCCGCGCCAGCGCCGATGGCCGTTGCCGCCGAGCAGCGGGCGGAGTCCAGCAGCGCGCGCGCCCGTCGATCGCCGCCGCGGCAGGCACCTGCCGGCCTGGAGGCCGCGATGGATGCCGTTGCCATCGAACCCACGGCGTCCAATGCACCGGCCGCCGCCAATGACGGCCAGCTGGGAATCCGGTTGGCTGCCTGGCAATCGGATTCGCCGGTCGCCCGCCGCCTGCGCCAGGGGCCGTCGTCGCAGCTGTACGACCGCTATCTGGCCGAGCGCGCTGCGAACGCCAACAGCAGTGCGTTCTTCCTCGACGTGGCCGACCTGTTGATCGAACAGGGGCAGCGCGATCTTGCCCTGCGCGTGCTGTCCAACCTGGCCGAGATGGAGCTGGACAACCGCCATCTGCTGCGCGTTCTCGGCTATCGCCTGCTGCAGGCCGATGCACCCGCACTGGCGGTGCCGGTGTTCGAGCAGGTGCTGGCGATGGGGCAGGAGGAACCGCAGAGCTTCCGTGATCTGGGCCTGGCGCTGGCCGCAGCGGGCAAGCCGCAGCAGGCGCTGGCGCCGCTGTACCAGGTGGTCGTGCGGCCGTGGGATGGTCGTTTCGACGGCATCGCGCTGATCGCCCTGGATGAACTGACCAACCTGGTGGCCGGCAGCAAGCCGCGCCTGGATACCACCGGCATCGACCCGCGCCTGCTGCAGGCGATGCCGCTGGACCTGCGCGTGGTGCTGGCCTGGGATGCCGACAACAGCGACATGGACCTGTGGGTCACCGACCCGAACGGCGAGCGTGCGTACTACGGCAACCGCCTGACCTACCAGGGTGGGCAGATGTCGCAGGACTTCACCGGTGGCTATGGTCCGGAACAGTTCTCGCTGCGCAACGCCAAGCCGGGCAAGTACAAGGTGGAGGCGAACTACTTCGGCAGCCGCCAGCAGCTGGTAACCGGTGCGACGACGCTGATGCTGCGCCTGACTACCCATTGGGGCACGCCGAAGCAGAAGGACCAGATGATCACGATGCGGCTGAAGGATCGTGCCGAGACGGTGCTGGTCGGCGAGTTCGAGGTGCGGTAGCGCCGGGCCATGCCCGGCGGCCGGCGCTGTGATCCTGCGTGATGCTCACTGCGCCGTTGCGATCGGCACGCAACCCGAACAGCGGCCGCAGCCAGCGCACACGGCGCACCAGCAGTTCGTGGATCAGCAGGCAGCCGGCGACGGTACCGACCATCACCAGCGCCGGCTCCAGCCACGCACCCAGCTGCAAGGGCCGCAACCAGTACAACAGCACGATCAACACGGTCTGGTGCAGGATGTACCAGCTGAACACCGCCTCGCGGCAGTAGCTCAAGCCACGCCATGGCCGGGCCAGCAGGACCTGCGCCCATCCGAAGAGGGCCAGCAGGGAACACCAGGTGTACAGCGCTCGGCCAACGCGCTCGGTCTGCGCCCACGGCAGCGCCAGCACCCACTGCGGCAGATCGCCAACATCGGGCATCCGCGCCAGTGCACGGATGCCCAGTTCGACAGTCAGCCCGACAACGGCCAGCATCAGGGTCAACCGCCGGCCGCGCACCAGCAGATCCCAGCCGCGCTGCCAGCGCGCGGCGAGGAAGCCGCCGAGGAACAGGGGCAGCGATTCGGCGTGGACGTACAGGTCATCGACCAGCGCATGGGTTGGCGGGTGGGCGGGCAGGATCACCAGCAGCGCCCACGCCAGCCACAGCACCGGCAGCAGCAGGCCCAGCGTGGCCACCCAGCGGTCGCCCGCAGGCAGGCCCGGCAGGCGGTGGCGCAGCGGCCGCACTACGCTGGCCAACACGATCGCCAGCAGCGTGTAAGGGATCAGATAGGCCAGGTACCACAGGTGGTTCCAGGTGAAGCCATAGGCGGCACCGGTGAAGCTGGCTCCCGGCCACGGCCGGAACTGCCAGTAGCGCCACAGGAATGCACCGAGCCCTGGCGTGACGTCGCCCTTGTCCACCGCTTCACAGTAGGCCTGCAGCGAAACGACCGCGACGATGCCGAACAACAGCGGCAACAACAGCCGCCCGCCGCGCCGCAGCGCGAATCGCCAACGGCTCTGCGCGGGCAGGCACAGGCCCAGTGCAATGCCGGAGATGGCAAACAGCAGCGGCATGCGCCAACGATTCAGCGCGATCATCGGCCATTGCAGCCACTCCGCGGTGTGGACGCTCTTGAGGTGGAAGTCCCATCCGGCCACGTAGGCCATGGCCACGTGGTAGAGGATCAACAGCCCGAAGGCACCGATACGCAGGGTGTCGAGGTCGTGGCGGCGGGTCATGGCGGTATCCGTGTTGGCGTCCTAGCAGAGTGGAAGTCCTTGTGGGCTGTCGCCAGCAGCAAGGGGCGATTGGATGCCCGGCAGGGCCCAATGGCGGAGCTGGGGGACGAATGGCGTGGGTCAGTGGGGCTGTGGTTGGCGATAATCCAGTGATGGATGAGTACAACCAGCAGGACCCGGACGTGCGTGGCGAATCGATGGGCAACGGCAGGCAAGGGCGGCAGGCAGCCGTGTTCTGGGTCGTACTGTTCCTGGGGACGGCGGCGGCCAATGTGCTGGCCAAGGCCATGATGGCGGCGCGCGATGGGCTGCCCTCCCAATGGATGGCGGCCACGATTGACGAGTTCAGCAGTGCGCTGGTGTCGCTGCTGCTGCTGGCGGTGCTGATCCGCGCCGCTTCGCGCTGGCCGCTGCACACCGATACCTGGCGACAGCGCTTGGCGCCGTACCTGTTGGGCGCGGTTGCGTGGTGGCTGCTGCATGTGAGTGCGATGGTCCTGCTGCGCAAGGCCGTCCACGCCGTGCTTGGCAGCCACTACACCTTTGGGGACTGGCCGGCGCAATGGTTCTACGAGTTCTTCAAGGACATCCAGACCTATGCGCTGCTGGTCTCGGCAGTCCATGCCCTGGCCTGGTTCGGCCGCCGCCGCCAGGGTGAAGCGACCCTGCTGGCCGCACCCGACGAGGGGCCTCCGGTCGAGCCGGTCGATCGCCCCGACCATTTCCTTGTGCGCAAGCTGGGCAAGGAGTTCCTGGTGGCCACGGCCGACGTCGAGTACGCCCAGGCCGCCGGCAACTATGTGAACCTGCGGGTGCGCGGGCATGACTACCCGCTGCGGATCACCATGGCAGTGCTGGAGGCGCGGCTGGACCCGGTCCTGTTCCTGCGCAGCCACCGCAGCTGGCTGGTCAACCGTGACCAGCTGCGCTCGATCGAGCCGCTGGATGGGGGCGAGGCCTTGCTGCACATGGCCGATGGGGCCAAGGTACCCTGCAGCCGGCGCCAGCTGCCGTTGCTGCGCCAGGCCTTGGGCGGGTAGGGGCGTGGCAGGGCGGGACCGGCTTCTGCGCCGGTTCACCCCGGCCTGCGGTATCATTTGCAGTCATCTTTTGAATGCATAACCGCCGACATGATCGAACTGAATCCTGTCCGCCAGCGCATCGCCGATCTGACCGATCGCGTGTTGTCGCTCCGGGGGTATCTTTGACTACGACGCCAAGAAAGAGCGTCTTGAGGAAGTAACGCGGGAGCTGGAAAGCCCCGACGTCTGGAACAACGCCGAGTACGCCCAGAACCTGGGGCGCGAGCGCTCGACCCTGGAAAAGACCGTGGGCGGCATCGCCGCGGTGCTGGAAGGCCTGAGCGACGCCACCGAACTGCTGGAGCTGGCCGAGTCCGAGCAGGACGAGGACACCGCGCTGGCCGTGGTGGCCGACCTGGACAAGCACCAGGCGCACGTGGAGAAGCTGGAGTTCCAGCGCATGTTCTCCGGGCAGATGGACACCGCCCCGGCGTTCGTCGACATCCAGGCTGGTGCCGGTGGTACCGAAGCCCAGGACTGGGCCGAGATCCTGCTGCGCATGTACCTGCGCTGGTGTGAATCGCGTGGCTGGAAGACCGAGCTGATGGAAGTGTCCGGTGGCGACGTCGCGGGCATCAAGTCGGCCACGCTCCGCGTGGAAGGCGACTACGCCTACGGCTGGCTGAAGACCGAGACCGGCGTGCACCGCCTGGTGCGCAAGTCGCCGTTCGACTCGGACAACCGCCGCCATACCAGCTTCACCTCGGTGTTCGTGTCGCCGGAAGTGGACAACAACATCGAAATCGACATCAACCCGGCCGATCTGCGTACCGACGTGTACCGCTCGTCCGGTGCCGGTGGTCAGCACGTCAACAAGACCGAGTCGGCGGTGCGTATCACCCACATCCCGACCAACACGGTCGTGGCTTGCCAGACCGGCCGTAGCCAGCACCAGAACCGCGACAACGCGATGAAGATGCTGGCCGCCAAGCTGTACGAGCTGGAGATCCAGAAGCGCAACGCCGAGCGTGATGCGGTGGAAGCCACCAAGTCCGATATCGGCTGGGGCAGCCAGATCCGCAACTACGTGCTCGACCAGAGCCGTATCAAGGACCTGCGCACCGGCATCGAGCGTTCGGATACGCAGAAGGTGCTCGATGGTGACCTTGACGAGTTCGTCGAGGCCAGCCTGAAGGCCGGCCTGGCGGTCGGCTCCAAGCGCATCGATGCCTGATGCGTGCCCGGCGACAGCGGTACCGTCCGCTGCCCGGGCCCTGCGTTGGGGGACGTCTTCGGCGTCCCGCAACGCCGTTGAAACCTGCAGGGCAGGGCAATGATGCGCAGTGAAGCCGAACGCAAGGAACTGGGAGGCTTTCTCAAGGCCTGCCGTGCGCGGGTCGACCCCGCAACGCTGGGGCTGCCAGCCGGCCGCCGACGCACGCCGGGCCTGAAGCGCGAGGAAGTTGCGCTGGCGATCGGGGTCAGCGTCAGCTGGTACACCTGGATCGAGCAGGGCCGCGAAGTGCGCGCCTCGCCCGAGGTGCTGGAGCGCCTGGCGCAGGTACTGCGATTGAGCGACGACGAGCGCGCCTACGCGTTCGCGCTGTCCGGCTATGGCGTGCCGCTGGAATCGCCCGACGAGACGGTAACCGACGGCCTGCGCCAGCTGGTGGAGGCGATGCAGCCGATCCCGGCCTACGTGCGCAATACCCGATTCGACATCCTGGCCTGGAACCCGGCCATTGCCGATCTGTTTGTTGATTACGGTCAGCTGGCGCCGCACGAACGCAACACGCTGCGGCTGATGTTCCTGTATCCGCCGTACCGCACGCTGATCCTCAACTGGGAAGAAATGACCCGCGGGCTGCTGGCCAGCTTCCGCGCGGCGATGGCGCAGGCGCCGGACAAGGCGCCGTTCCTGGCACTGGCCGAGGACATCGGCGCGCACAGCGAGCAGTTCCGCCAGTGGTGGCCGGAGCACGATGTGCGTCGTTTCGACGAAGGTGCGAAGAAGCTGAACCATCCCACGCGCGGTCTGCTGGACCTGCAGTACGTGGCGCTGGTGCCAGAGAGCCGGCACGACCTGTCACTGGTGACCTACCTGCCGCGAAGGTAGGTTGGTCGGCAGGGCTTGCAGCCCTGCACCTGCTGTAGTGCCGGCCGCTGGCCGGCAACCTCAACAGCAACAGCAACAGCGGGCTTTCCGTGGGGTGGCGGGGCGGTGTCGGAGTGCGGGGACGCCGCAAGTACGTCCGTGTAGGATTGGCCGCGGCATCCATGCCGCGGACACCCCGCACTCCGACACC
>NZ_JBEPSG010000027.1:0-48865 GCF_040548715.1 Stenotrophomonas sp. 2694 | reverse complement strand
GCGGGGTGGGTCCGGTTGCGGGGGTGTCCGCGGCATGGATGCCGCGGCCAAGCCTCCAGGGATGGATTCACGGCGTCCCCCGCAACCGGACCCACCCCGCCATCCCACGAAATGCACGCTTTTGCCGTTGCCGTTGCCGTTGCTCTGGCCTCTGCAGGTGCAGGGCGCAGCCCTGCCGAAGAACACCCCTCAGTGCGCAGCAGGCCTGGACGGCGGCAGCCAGGCCGCGACGATGCCCAGCAACGGCAGGAACGCGGTCAGCTGGTAGACGAATTCGATGCTGGTCTTGTCAGCCAGCAGACCGAGCACCGCTGCGCCGAGGCCGCCCATGCCGAAGGCAAAGCCAAAGAACAACCCGGACACCATGCCAATGCGGTGCGGCATCATTTCCTGCGCATAGACCACGATCGCGGAGAAGGCCGAAGACAGCACGAAGCCGATCAGCACCGCCAGCACCGTCGTCCACAGCAGGTCGGCATGCGGCAGCATCAGCGCGAACGGTGCCACGCCCAGGATCGAGGCCCAGATGATCGGCTTGCGACCGATACGATCGCCCAACGGCCCGCCGAAGAATCCACCCGCGGCGGACGCCACCAGGAAGGCGAACAGATGCAGCTGCGCCTGCGCCACCGGAATGCCGAAATGATGCATCAGGTAGAAGGTGAAGTAGCTACCGATGCTGGCCATGTAGAAGTACTTGCTGAAGATCAGCACCAGCAGGATGGCCAGCACCCGGGCGATCGTGCGCGGCGGATGGCGCGCGGCAGTCACACCATGCGCTGCTGGCCGGGGCGCGCCCAGATGCAGCGAGTACCAGCGACCGACATAGGTCAGCAGGGCAATGCCGATCAACGCTGCACCGGCAAACCACGATGCGGAATGCTGGCCATAGGGCACGATCACCGCTGCGGCGATCAGCGGCCCCAGCGCCGTGCCGAAGTTGCCTCCCACCTGGAATACCGACTGCGCCAGGCCATGACGGCCGCCGGAGGCGAGGCGGGCGATGCGCGAGGCTTCCGGATGGAAGATGGCCGAACCGATACCGACCAGCGCGGCGGCCAGCAGCACCATCGCGTAGTTGGGCGCAAAGCCGAGCAGCAGCATGCCGCACAAGGTCGAGGCCATGCCGATCGGCAGCGAGTACGGGGCCGGCCGCCGGTCGGTGGCAAGGCCGACCAGCGGCTGGAAGATCGAGGCGGTGAGCTGGTAGGTCAGCGTGATCAGGCCGATCTGGGTGAAGCTGAGATTGAAGCCGCCCTTGATCACCGGATAGATGGCCAGGATCAGCGACTGCATCATGTCGTTGACCATGTGCGAGCTGGAGATTGCCGCCAGCACTCCGGGCGATACGGGGCGGGCGGATACGGCGGGAGAAGCCAGAGTCGACATTGCGCACGGTCAGGATGGGGGCGAGCCGTGCATGCTACGGTGGGCATCCGCTCCCTTCTGCCGCGTTCTGGTCATGGCCTATCGCAAAAAGGACACCCCCTGCCCCATCCGCGAAACCGCGCCGTGGAACGAGGTGCCGGTGCATCGCCCGGTCACCTGCCGCGCACGCGACTACCGCGCCGGCACCCACATCGCGGCGCACAAGCACCGGCGGCACCAGCTGGTCTATTCCATGTCCGGGCTGATGGTGGTGCGCTCGGAGGTCGGCCGCTGGGTGGTGCCCTCTACCCGCGCCATCTGGATGCCGGCGGGCATGGCGCATGCGGTGGACTGCATCGCCGAGGTGCACATGCGCAGCCTGTACATCGAACCGTCATTCGCCCCGCAGCTCCCCGCCGAGCCCTTCGCCGTGCAGGTGCCCCCCCTGCTGCGCGAACTGCTGCAGGCAGCCATCCTGATCGACGGGCCGCATGAAGAAGACAGCCGCGATGGCCGCGTGGTGCGGCTGATGCTCGACGAACTGCGCCGCATGGACGTACTGCCGTTGCACCTGCCCGAGCCCGTCGACCCGCGCCTGCACAGGATCTGCCAGCACATCCAGAAACATCCCGGCGACGAGGCGACCCTGCAGGACTGGGCGCAGGCGTTGGCGATCGACGTGAAAACGATCCAGCGCCACTTCGCCAGCGAACTGGGCATGACCTTCGGCCAGTGGCGGCAGCAGGCGCGCCTGCTGGCCGCGATGGAACGGCTGGCCCGCGGCGAGAAGGTGATCGATGTTGCGCTGGCGATGGGCTACGACAGCCCCAGTGCATTCACCAGCATGTTCAAGCGCCAGCTGGGGCAGACGCCGGCGGCATTCTTCCGTTGATCCGTTGCACCGCGTTCACACATGGCGCGGATCTGCTGCGCCGGAAACGAAAACGCCGGGCATGGCCCGGCGCTGTCGTTCAACATTTCCCTCAAGGGATCAGGACGTCATCCGATCCCAGAAGCCCTTGACGCCGTCGATGAAGGTCGCCGACTTCGGCGAATGCTTGCGCGCATCCTCGCCGTTGAAGGTGGCTTCGAACTGCTCCAACAGCTTGCGCTGGTCGCTGGTGAGGTTGACCGGGGTCTCCACCACCACGCGGCAGTACAGGTCACCCTCGCTGCGGCTGCGCACCGAACGCACGCCCTTGCCGCGCAGGCGGAACAGCTTGCCGGTCTGGGTCTCGGCCGGGATACGGATTTCCGCTTCACCACCGAGGGTGGCCACGCGCACGGTATCGCCCAGTGCGGCCTGCGAAATGCGGATCGGCACTTCGCAGTGCAGGTCGTCGCCGTCGCGCTGGAAGATGTGGTGCTCGCGCACGCGCACTTCCACGTACAGATCGCCCGGTGGCGTCCCCGCAGGGCCGGCCTCGCCCTCACCCGCCAGGCGGATGCGGTCGCCGGTATCCACGCCCGCCGGCACCTTCACCGACAGCACCTTGTCTTCTTCGACACGGCCGTTGCCGTGGCAGGTCTTGCAGGGCTTGGCGATGATCTGGCCACGGCCACCACAGTTGTGGCAGGCCTGCTGCATGGCGAAGATGCCGCGCTGGATGCGCACCTGGCCACGACCATGGCAGACGTTGCAGGTCTCGACCTTGCCGTCTTCCGAGCCGCTGCCATCGCAGTCGCCGCATTCGGCCAGGGTCGGAATCTCGATGCGGCGCTCGACGCCACGCACCGCTTCTTCCAGGTCCAGCTCCATCACGTAACCGATGTCGGCGCCGCGACGCGCCTGGCGCGGGCCACCACCGCCGGCACCACCAAAGATGTTGCCGAAGATGTCGCCGAAAATATCGTTCATGTCCGGGCCGCCCGGACCACCGCCACCACCGCCCATGCCGTGTTCGAACGCGGCATGACCATGGCTGTCGTACATGCGGCGCTTGTTGCCGTCGGACAGGACTTCGTAGGCTTCCTTGCACTCCTTGAAGGAGGCTTCGGCCGCCGCATCACCCGGGTTGCGGTCCGGGTGGAACTTCATCGCGCAACGGCGGTAGGACTTCTTCAGTTCTTCGTCGGTGGCGGTGCGGGCAACGCCCAGCACTTCGTAGTAATCGCGCTTGCTCATATCGTGGATCGCATTCCGGAAAGTCGGGATTCGTCAAAGCGGAAGAGCGGAACCAGGTCCGCTCTTGCGTCGGGCGCCCCGACACGCCAGAGGGCGGTCAGGACCCTGGTACGACAACGGGACGCTGGAAACCAGCGTCCCGTGTCGGTCCGGATCAGGACTTCTTGTCGTCCTTGACTTCGGTGAACTCGGCGTCCACCACGTCATCCTGCGCCTTGCCCGCATTGCCGGCGTCGGCACCCGGGGCGGCACCGCCCTGGTCGGCCGAAGCCGCAGCGAACAGCGACTGGCCAGCTTCTTCCAGCACCTTCGACTTGGCTTCGATCTGCGCCTTGTCGTCACCCTTCATCGCGGTTTCCAGATCGGCCAGGGCCGCTTCCACCTTGCCGATCACTTCGCCACCAACCTTGCTGCCGTGCTCGGTGATCGCGCTGCGGGTGCCGTGGATCAGGGCATCGGCCTGGTTGCGGGCCTGCACCAGCTCCTGGAACTTCTTGTCTTCTTCGCGGTTGGCTTCCGCGTCGGCGACCATGCGTGCGATCTCTTCCTCGGACAGACCCGAACCAGCCTTGATCTCGACCTTCTGTTCCTTGTTGGTCTTCTTGTCCTTGGCCGACACGTGCAGGATGCCGTTGGCGTCGATGTCGAAGGACACTTCCACCTGCGGCAGGCCGCGCGGGGCCGGCTCGATGCCGGACAGGTCGAACTTGGCCAGCGACTTGTTGAAGCGGGCCTGTTCGCGCTCACCCTGCAGCACGTGCACGGTCACGGCCGACTGGTTGTCCTCGGCGGTGGAGAACACCTGCGAGGCCTTGGTCGGGATGGTGGTGTTCTTTTCGATGATCTTGGTGAACACACCGCCCATGGTTTCGATGCCCAGCGACAGCGGGGTCACGTCCAGCAGCAGCACATCCTTGACGTCGCCGCCAAGCACGCCGCCCTGGATCGCAGCACCCAGTGCCACGGCTTCGTCCGGGTTGACGTCCTTGCGCGGTTCCTTGCCGAAGAACTCGGTGACAGCCTGCTGCACCTTCGGCATGCGGGTCTGGCCGCCGACCAGGATCACTTCGCTGATGTCGCTCGAACGCAGGCCGGCGTCATTCAACGCAACGCGGCACGGCTCGATCGACTTCCTGATCAGCTCTTCCACCAGCGATTCCAGCTTGGCGCGGGTCAGCTTGATGTTCAGGTGCTTCGGACCCGACGCGTCAGCGGTGACGTACGGCAGGTTCACTTCGGTCTGCTGGGCGCTGGACAGCTCGATCTTGGCGCGCTCGGCAGCATCCTTCAGGCGCTGCAGGGCCAGCGGATCCTTGCGCAGGTCGATGCCCTGGTCCTTGTTGAACTCTTCAACCAGGTACTCGATGACGCGGTTGTCGAAGTCTTCGCCACCCAGGAAGGTGTCGCCGTTGGTGGCAAGCACTTCGAACTGCTTCTCGCCGTCGACATTGGCGATCTCGATCACCGAGACGTCGAAGGTGCCGCCGCCCAGGTCGTACACAACGATCTTGCGATCCTTGTTGTCGCCCTTGTCCAGGCCATAGGCCAGCGCGGCCGCGGTCGGCTCGTTGATGATGCGCTTGACGTCCAGGCCGGCGATGCGGCCAGCGTCCTTGGTTGCCTGGCGCTGGCTGTCGTTGAAGTAGGCCGGCACGGTGATGACCGCTTCGGTGACCTTCTCACCGAGGAAGTCCTCGGCGGTCTTCTTCATCTTCTCCAGCACCTTGGCCGAGATTTCCTGCGGTGCCATCTTCTTGGCATCGCTGGTGGCCACCCAGGCATCACCATTGTCATGGGCCAGGATGCTGTACGGGACGTGCGCGATGTCCTTCTGCACTTCGGCGTCGGTGAACTTGCGGCCGATCAGGCGCTTCACTGCGTAGAAGGTGTTCTTCGGGTTGGTCACGGCCTGGCGCTTGGCCGAGGCACCGACCAGGACTTCGCCGTCCTTGGTGTAGGCGACGATCGACGGGGTGGTGCGATCGCCTTCCGAATTTTCGATGACGCGGGCCTTGCCGCCGTCCATGATCGCCACGCACGAGTTGGTGGTGCCGAGGTCGATACCAATGATCTTGCCCATGGGGGAGACTCCTTGAAGGATGTTGTTTTTGTCAGTCCGGCCGTTCGGCCGGTGGATGAATGGGATGTGGGGGAGGCTCGTGGAACATTCAAGCCATCCCCCGAACGCTGTGTTTCCGTTCGCCCAACACGTTCAGCGTCGGTCGTGCCGATGCCCCGGTCGCGGCGGGAAAACCCGCGCCAGGCCAGGCCCGGCGCCCGCGGTCAATCGGCGGCAACCACCACCAGCGCCGGCCGCAGCAGGCGCTCGTTGAGCAGGTAGCCCTTCTGGAACACGGTCACCACGCTGCCCGGGGCGGCGCCGGGGGCAGCGACCTGGCTGATCGCCTGGTGGTGTTCCGGGTTGAACGGCTGCCCGGTCGGGTCCAGCAGCACCAGGCCGTTGTCACCAGCGACCTTCAGCAGCTGCTTGTAGGTCAGCTCCAGGCCCTCGCGAAGCGGATGGGCATCGTCGCCGGCGGCCTTGAGGCCGGCATCGAGGCTGTCGAATACCGGCAGCAGTTCGCCCAGCAGCTTCTCGTTGGCGAACTTGCGCGCCTGTTCGATGTCGCGGGCCACGCGCTTGCGCTGGTTGTCGAGGTCGGCGCGCTCACGCAGCGCTTCGGCCTTGACCTGCTCCACTTCGGCACGGAGCTGTTCGATCTGTTCGTTGACGCCCTCGGCGGCAGCTGCGTCGGCGGCGGCCTGCTGGGCGGCGATGTCTGGCTGATCTTGATTCATGTCTGGGTCCCTGGCGGTCACTCTCCGCCTCCACCCACCCTAGTGTGGGCGGGATGCTGCGTTTCAAGCGTCCGATGCACCCGGAGTTCGCCCGCCCGGCGAAAAGGCCGCGCCGAGCACATCGGCGGTGGCCTGGACCAGCGGAATCATGCGGTCGTAAGCCATCCGCTTCGGCCCGATCACGCCCAGCACGCCCAGTACCTGGCCGTTGGCGGTGTACGGCGCGGTGACCAGCGAGACGCCCTGCAGGGGTACCACGCCGGTTTCCTCGCCGATGAAGATGCGCACGCCGGGGGCCTGGATGGTCCGCTCCAGCAGCTGCAGGATCTCGCGCTTGCTGGAAAACAGCTCGAACAGCTCGCGCAGGCGCTCCAGGTCGGACAGGTCCTGCACCCCCATCAGACGCGTCTGGCCGGCCACCAGCATGTCGTCGGCCGGCGGCTGCAAGGCCTGCTCGGCCAGCTCGACGCTGTGCGCCAGCACCTGTTCCAGCTCGGAACGGGCGTCGCGCAGCTCCAGCAGCAGGCGGGTACGGATCTCGGCCAGGGGCAGCCCGGCAAAGTGGGCATTGAGGTAGTTTGCCACCTGCTCCAGCTGCCCCGGTGCGAAGTCCTGGCGGGTCTCGATCACCCGGTTCTGCACTTCATTGTCGGCAAACACCAGGATCGCCAGCACCCGGCGCCCGTCCAGCGCCACGAAATCGATCTGGCGGAAGGCGAACTGCTCGCGGCGCGGCGCGCTGACCACGCCAACGAAGTGGCTCATCGCCGACAGCAGCTCCGACGCACTGCCGAGCAGCGCCTGGGTACTGCCGCCTCCGGCCAGCTCCTGACGCAGTCGGGCCAGCTCCCCTTCGCCCGGCGGCTGCATCTGCAACAGGCTGTCGACGAACACCCGGTAGCCATGCGCGGTCGGAATCCGGCCCGCCGACGTATGCGGCGAGGCCAGCAGGCCCAGGTCTTCCAGGTCACCGAGGATGTTGCGGATGGTGGCCGGACTGACCTCCAGGCCGGCCACGCGCGCCAGCGTCTGCGAACCCACGGGCTCGCCATCCTGGATGTAGCGCGCGATCAGCGTGCGCAGCAGGTGCCGCGCGCGCGGGGCAAGTTGGTCGGGAGAACCGTGCATGGAATCAACCTGTGAGACAGGGACATTAGATAATGGCGACGCATCCCCTTGGCAAGTCATTGGACGACCCCGCCGCGCGTGCTAGCGTTGCGCGGCTGCAGACACCCCCTTACCCATGCTCAGACATCTTTCAATCAAGGATTTCGCCGTCGTCCGCGCCACCGAACTGGAGTTCGGGCCGGGCATGACCGTGGTTTCAGGCGAGACCGGCGCGGGCAAATCGCTGATGGTCGACGCCCTGGGCTTCCTGTCCGGCCTGCGCGCCGACAGCGGCGTGGTCCGCCATGGCGCGGCCCGGGCCGAACTGTCGGCCGAATTCGCGCTGGACCAGCTGCAGGCCGCCCGCCAGTGGCTGGCCAGCAATGAGCTGGACGATGAAGACCAATGCCAGCTGCGCCGCGTGATCCGCGCCGACGGCGGCTCGCGCTCGTGGATCAACGGTCGCCCGGTCACCCTGGCGCAGCTGGCCGACCTCGCCGGCCTGCTGGTGGAGATCCATGGCCAGCATGAGCAGCAGGCCCTGCTGACGCGTCCGTCGCAGCTGGCCCTGCTGGACGCCTATGCCCGCAACGAAAGCGAACGCCGCCAGGTGCGCCGCGCTGCCGCCACCTGGCAGGCGCTGGTCGATGAATCCCTGGCACTGTCGCAACAGGGCGACGTGAGTGACCGCATCGGCTTCCTCGAACATCAGCTGCGCGAACTGGACCGTGAGGATCTGGAGCCGGAGTCGATCACCGCGCTCGGCGCCAGCCATCGCCGTCAGGCGCATGCCAGCGCCCTGTTGGCCGCCTGCCAGGCAGCTTCGGACCAGCTCAACGGCGACGAAGGCCACTCGGCGCTGGATCAGCTGCAGCAGGTGCGGCATGAACTGGCCAGGGTGGCCGAACATGACCCGCGGCTGGGCGACGTCGATGCCCTGATCGACAGCGCCTCCATCCAGCTGCACGAGGCGCTGGCCCTGCTCGACCGGGTGCATGACGACCTGGACGCCGATCCGGACCAGTTCGAGGAGAACGAGCGCCGCCTCGGCCGCCTGCACGACCTGGCCCGCAAGCACCGCGTGCCGATGGATGAGCTGGGTGCGCAGCGTGAGCGCATGCACGCCGAAGTGGAACAGCTGCGCGGCGCCGACGAGCGCCTGCAGCGTCTGGCCGGCGAAATTGAAAAGGCCGCAGCGGCCTGGCGTGTCGAGGCTGCAGCACTGACCACCAGCCGTCGCACCGCTGCTGCCGAGCTGTCGGCCACCACCACCGGCATCATCGCCGAGCTGGGCATGGGCGGCGGCCAGTTCCTGATCGAGCTGGAGCCGCAGGACAACGGCAAGCCGGACCCGCAGGGCGCCGAGCGCGTCGAGTTCCTGGTGGCTGCCAATGCCGGCCAGCCACCGCGTGCGCTGCGCAAGGTCGCTTCCGGTGGCGAGCTGTCACGTATTTCGCTGGCCATCGAAGTGGCCGCGCTCGACCTGGATGCAGTGCCGACCATGGTGTTCGACGAAGTCGACTCCGGCATCGGTGGCGCGGTGGCCGATATCGTCGGCCAGAAGCTGCGCGCCCTCGGCGAAAAGCGCCAGGTGCTGTGCGTGACCCATCTGCCGCAGGTCGCCTCCAAGGGCCACGCCCATTACCGGGTCAGCAAGGCACCGGTGGAAGGCATGACCCAGAGCGCGGTGGAGAAGCTCGACGCAAAGGCCCGCGAGGAAGAGCTGGCGCGCATGCTGGGTGGCGTGGAAGTGAGCAAGGAAGCCCGCGCCGCCGCGCGCAAGCTGCTGCAGGTGTAGGCCCCTGCACGCCTGTTGGCGCGCGTGAATCGCGGGCATTCATCCACGCATGGCGTGGATCTACTACAGGCCTGACGCCTGGTAGTGCCGGCCGCTGGCCGGCAACCCGACGCACGTGGACGAAGACCTGGTAGTGTCGGCCGCTGGCCGGCAACCCGACGCACGCGGACGAAGACCTGGTAGTGCCGGCCGTTGGCCGGCAACCCGACGCACGTGGACGAAGGTCATGACGCTGCCGGCCAGCGGCCGGCACTACCCCCGCGGCTGCGTCAGGTCGACGTTCTCCACCAGGAAATCAAGGAACGCGCGCACCCGCAGCGGCAGGTAGCCCCCCTGCCCCAGGAACACCGCGTGCACCTCTTCCAGGTCACCCGGGTTGGCGTCCTCCAGCACCGGCAGCAACCGGCCTGCCGCGATGTCGGCCTGCACCTGGAACGCCGCCAGCCGGGCCAGGCCCAGCCCACCCAGCACCAGCTGACGCAGCGCGTCGCCGTTGCTGGCGCGCGCATTCCCGCTCGGCAGCACCCGCAACTGCTGGCCATCCTGCAGCAGCGGCCAGCCCTGCACCGACCGTGCATGGCCGATATCCAACCGGTTGTGCGCCAGCAGCGCGTCGGCATTGGCCGGCAGTCCGTGTCGTGCCGCATAGGCCGGTGCCGCCACGATCATCATCCGCGTTGCACCCAGCCGGCGCGCGACCAGGCTGGAACTCTTCAACGGACCGGCCCGCACCGCTACGTCCGTGCGCTGCTCCAGCAGATCGATCACCTCGTCGGTCAGCGTCAGGTCCACACCGACCTGCGGATGACGCTGCAGGAATTCCGGCAGCAGTGGCAGCAGGAAGTGCTGGCCGAACGGCACGTTGGCATTGACCCGCAGCCGCCCACGCGGCTCGGCGTGGGCGCTGGCGCAGCGTTCGGCCTCTTCCAGATCGGCCAGCACCCGCAGGCCGCGCTCATAGAACGCGCAGCCCTCCGGGGTCAGCTGCAACTGGCGGGTGGAGCGCTGCAGCAGACGCGTGCCCAGCCGTTGTTCCAGCCGCGCAACCAGCTTGCTGACCGCCGACGGTGTCATCTCCAGGCTGCGGGCGGCGGCGGAAAAGCCGCCGGTTTCGATCACCCGTACGAACACTTCCAGTTCGCCGGATCGGTTGATGTCGGTGCGTGCCATGTCAATGAATTCGATTCACAGATGATTGTCCATGCGCAGTCTAGTTCACAGATAACCCTGGACGCACCATGACCGTCCCTCCCACCGGGTCATCCCGATGAATCGCCTGAGCCAACTGACCGCCACCGCCCTGCTTGCCCTGTCCGGCGCCGCCGCCGCGTCACCTGCCCCGCACTGGGTGGCCAGCTGGCAAGCCAGCCCGCAGCCGGTGTGGGGCAGCGATTTCCTGTTTCCTACCCTCATTCCCGGCCAACTGCAGGACCAGACCTTTCGCCAGAGCGCTCGCATCAGTCTGGGCGGGTCGCGCCTGCGGATCCGCCTGAGCAATGCCTACGGCACCCAACCTTTGCGGATCGGCGCTGCCAGCATCGCCGCCCATACCGGGGACACGCCGCAGCCGCTGCGCTTCGACGGCCAGCCCGGGGTCGTGATTGCGCCCGGGCAGGACCGCCTGAGCGATCCGCTCCCCCTTCCCACCGCTGATCGGCAGGCGGTGCAGGTCAGCGTTTACCTGCCCGACCGCACGCCGCTGCAGACCTTCCATTGGGAAGGGCGGCAGACCAGTTGGATTGCGCCGGGCGACCAGCATCAACGGCCCGCGCTGCGGGACGCCAGCAGCACCACGGCCCGCCTGCTCCTGTCGGCTATCGAAATCGAGGCCCCGGCCATCGCGCGCAGCGTGGTGGTGATCGGCGATTCAATCACCGATGGCGCCACCGCCAGCCTCGACCAGGACCAGCGCTGGACCGATCACCTCGCCGCGCGGCTGGCACCAGAAGGTGTAGCGGTGGTCAATGCCGGCATATCCGGCGGTCGCCTGCTGCGCGATGGCATGGGCGAATCGGCCCGCAAGCGTTTCCAGCGTGACGTGCTCGACCAGCCCGGTGTCGCCAGTGTGATCGTACTGATCGGCATCAACGACATCAGCTGGCCAGGCACGGCCTTTGCCCGCGCGCAGGCCCGGCCCAGCCTGGCCGAGCTGCAGGCCGGCTACCGCGACCTGGCCCAGCGCGCCCACGCACGCGGCCTGCGCATCCTCGGCACGACCCTGACCCCGTTTGCCGGCGCCCTGCCCGGCACCCCGTTGGACGACTACTACGCCGCGGACAAGGACGCCCTGCGCCAGCAGCTCAACGCCTGGCTGCGCACGGACAGCCCGTTCGACGCGGTGATCGACCTCGACGCGGCCCTGCGCGATCCGGTCGACCCCTCACGGATGGCGGCTGCCTACGACTCCGGCGACCACCTGCACCCGGGCGATGCGGGGAACCGGGCGATGGCCGAGGCGGTGGATCTGGACGTCCTGATGGGGCCATCCACGCAGGGCGTGGATCTACCGCGACGCTGAGGCCAGACAAACAAAAACCCCGGGCATGCCCGGGGTTTCGTCGCAATCAGCTGGCTGCGGGGCTTACTTGCGCTTCTTGCGCACGTACAGCACCAGCGAGTGCTCTTCCAGCTCGTAGCCGTGATCGGCCGCGATCTTGCGCTGCAGGTCTTCGATCTCAGTGCTTTCGAACTCGATGATCTTGCCGCTGTCCACATCGACCATGTGGTCGTGGTGGCCGCCGCGGTCGAGTTCGTAGACGGCCTGGCCGCCTTCGAAATTGTGCTTGAGCACGAGGCCGGCAGCCTCGAACTGGGTCAGCACCCGGTACACCGTGGCCAGGCCGATCTCGTCGCCATGCTCCAGCAGCTGGCGGTAGATGTCTTCGGCGGTCATGTGGTGCTGGGCATTGCGCTGCTCGAGCAGCGCCAGGATCCGCATCCGCGGATGGGTCACCTTCAGGCCGACTTTACGCAGGTCGTGGGTTTCCATAGGTCTCCGTTCATTGGCGATTTAGCGCCAGCTGCCTCGGATTGGGTCGCGGTGGCACGCCGGGAGTGTATCATCGGATTGATTTCCCCAACCGCCAGTCCCGATGCGCAATCTCCTGTTGGTCGCCGCCGTCGCCTTGTCCACCACCGGGTGCGGCATCATCTACAAGCAACCCATTTACCAGGGCAACCTGATCCGGGAAGATGCCGTTGCCAAACTGCAGGTCGGGCAGAGCAAGCAGCAGGTCACTGCCCTGCTGGGCACCCCGTCGGTGCCGGATCCGTTCCACGCCCAGCGTTGGGACTACACCTCGACCGAGCGCGTGAACCGCCTGGGCCGTACCGACGTGAAGAATTTCGTCGTGTACTTCGAAAATGATGTGGTCACCCGCTGGGAAGGCGATTACTTCCCGGCCAACGACAAGGCCCTTGCCCAGCAGACCGTGCGCCAGTTCGGCCGCAATCTGCCGAAGGACAAGAAGAAGAAGGGCGGCCGCTGAGCCACCCTGCCCGTCCTCCGGACGGGCCTTGGGGATCAACCGCCGCGCGCGCGTCGCCGGCGGTTGTCCTTCGGGTCGGCCTGCAGGCCACGCAGCAGCTCCACGCGATCACCATCCAGCAGCACCTGATGCGGCTGCGCCAGTACGCCATGCACGGCGGCGGCAGGACAGTCGGCACTGCCTTCGAGCCGGGCCGCTGCCACGGCATCAGCCACGGTCGCCCCCTCCTCCAGCTGCAGCCGGCGCGACAGCACCTGGTGTGGCCAGGCCAGCACGACCTCGACCTCGATCATCGTTCAGCCCTCGTCGGCGACGCGGACGAAATCGTTGACCATGCGATCGGCCAATCCCTGGAAGCCGATGGCCAGCGCCGGACCCAGCAGGCGTGAACTCGGCTCGAAGTCCAGGGTGAGGGTGACCTTGCAGGCATCTTCCGCCAGGGCGTGGAATTCCCAGCGGCCGTGCAGTTGCTTGAACGGCCCCTCGCGCAGCTGCATGTCGATGCTGTGCGGGCGTTGCAGGGTGTTTTCGGTCTGGAACCAGGTGCTGAACGAACCCAGGCCCAGGTCCAGGCGAGCGACCAGCCGGTCTTCGCCCTGCTCGAGGATGCGGGCGTCGGAGCACCAGCGGAAGCGGCGCGGATAGGCCTGGACGTCGTTGACCAGATCGAACATGCGCGCGGCCGAATGTTCGACCAGGGCACTGCGGCGGATAGTAGGCATGAATACAGGACGCTTCGGCAATCGACCGGGCGGGCCCGAATCGGAGACAATACGGAAATGAGCAAGAACACCGGCAAGGATAAAGCAAAGAGCGCGACGGCCAACAAGACCATCGCGTTGAACAAGCGTGCCCGTCACGAGTACCACATCGAAGACCGCTTCGAAGCCGGCCTGGCCCTGCAGGGCTGGGAAGTGAAGTCGATCCGCGCTGGCCGCGGCAACATCGTCGACGCCTACGCCTATGTGAAGGACGGCGAGATCTTCCTGATCGGCGCGCAGATCACCCCGCTGATCCAGGCCTCCACCCACGTGGTGGCCAACGACCGGCGCGAGCGCAAGCTGCTGCTGCACCGGAGCGAGATCGACAAGCTGGTTGGCAAGGTCGAGCGTGATGGCTACACGATCGTGCCCACCGCCATGTACTGGAGCAAGAACAAGATCAAGCTGGAAGTGGCGCTGGCCAAGGGCAAGCAGACCCACGACAAGCGCGATGCCGCCAAGGATCGTGACTGGGCGATCGAGAAGCAGCGGGTAATGCGTCGCGGCAACCGCGACGCCTGATGGAGCGCGCCGACGCTGCTGCGGCGGCCAATGCTGAAGACGCGCGCGAGCTGTGCGCGCGGTTGTCTGCGTTCAACCGCGCCAGCAGCGGTATCGACTTCGAAGACGTGCCGGTCCGGCTGGCCTGGCGCGATGAACAAGGTGAACTGCGCGGCGGACTGCTTGCCGATGTCTGCGCAGGCTGGCTGCAGGTGCATGTCCTGTGGGTCGACCCGGAACTTCGCGGGCGTGGCATCGGCCAGCGCCTGTTGGCGGATGCCGAGACCCGGGCCCGTGACGCTGGTGCGTGCGGGGTGATGCTCGACACCTTCGACTGGCAGGCCGAACACTTCTACCTGCGACAGGGCTATGAAGTGTTCGGGCGGCTCCCCGATTGCCCGCCGGGCCACGAGCGGATCTATCTGCGCAAGGTGCTGCCAGGCCTTTAGCCCACGGCACCTCCGTCGGTTTTCGAAGGACTGCGCCAGACTGCCCCAGCGCGGGGCATCGCCCACCGTTACGGGCAACGACTCAACCCGCCAGCATGCCCTGCCCGCGCAGACGCGGTGACAGCGCCGCGTGCATCACCGCCAGGTGCATCACCACCGATAGCTCCGGGGCATGGCGATCATCACCGGCACGCCACTGCTGCGCCAGCCGCGCGGCGTCGACGGGCAGCAGGGCCAGCAACTGGGCGTCGTCCAGCGCGTCGGCGGAGGCCTGCAGCTGCCGCGCCAGTTGCCGCGACTGCCACACGTGCACGGCAATACTGAGACTGGCCAGCGACATCAGGGTCAAGGCCAGGCCATGTTCGAACCACTGTGACAGTACATCCGGACCCCACAGGAGTGCGGCCAGTACCGCCAGGGCCGGCAGCCGCCAGCCCAGCCAATGGAAGCGGCCACGCCGAGGCCAATGCACCACCACCGCACTGGCGATCAGCGCGGCTGCAGCCGTGGCCGGCAACTCGGTTGCCCAGGTTGCAGCCAACAACACCGCCAGCACCGCCCAGACCCAGCCGGGCGGCAGTGCCCGCCGCTGGTAATCGGCCCCTACCGGGCCAACCAGCTGACGCAGGCTGCGCTGTTGCATTGCTTCGGTCACCGGCCGTCTCCGTATCTGTTCTGGCTGGAATGGTCGTAGCCAGTGTGTCGCAAATTCGTGCCCACGACGTTAGCAATCCGCTATGACGGACGCTCTACAACATGTTGCGGATTGGCGTGACGACCGGCCGACGCCTGCCATTCACGCCGCGCGGAGATCCTTGCTGAGGAACACGCGACTGGTCCCCGGTGGATCGCACGGGACCTGGCCGAATACGGTCCAGCCATGCTTCACATAGAAGTCCGGCGCCTGGAAGCTGATGGTGTAGAGCACGGCGGAACGGCAGCCGCGCCGGCGCGCTTCCTCTTCGGCAGCGGCAAGCATCTGCGACCCCAGGCCATTACCCCGCTGTGCGGGCGGCAAGTAGAACAGGTCGATGAACAACAGGCCCAGCGAGGTGCGCCCGCTCAAGCCACCCACCACTTCGCCGCTGGCCGGATCGGTGGCCAGCACGGCCAAGGTGCGTCGATCGGCATGGCCGGCCGCCTGCAGATTGAACTGATCCAAGCCATCAGCAATCAGCTCCAGTGCTTGCGGGCTGGGGGCGTCGGTCACGGCGATTTCGAGCTGCATGCGGTCCATTCCCTGGGCGACTATCGGAACCGCCGATGCTAACAAGCGACCTGCGGAAGCGGGTGACTGTTCAGGTTTTTTGGCGTAGCATGCGCAGCGTTGGGCAGGTACTGACCGTGGCGACACGGAACAGGCCTCGTACCTTGCAGAACTTGAAGAAACCGGGGGTGCATTGGTTTCGACGGGGGTTGTGAAGTCGCCTGGCGCATGCCGAGGGGGTAGCTTTCCTCGTAAATCCAGCTGCAAAACTCTAGTTGCCAACGACGACAACTACGCTCCGGTCGCTCTCGCAGCCTAAAAACTGCGGTGCGTGACCTTCTGCCGACTTAGGCGGAGCCTCGAAACTGCTTGTGTCCATGCTCGCAGCGTAGAGTCATTATCATGGAATCGCGCTGGGCGGCTGCCTGTCAGTCCGGCACAAGAACACAACAGGCTGGTTCCCGGGTGCGCTTTGCACACCGTGCTGCTCGGGGATGAGATTCAACGGTGAGCTAAGCATGTAGTGCTGGGGATGGAGTGCCTTCGGACGGCGGTTCAATTCCGCCCACCTCCACCATTTGTACCGCCCTTCGGGGCACGAAAAGCCAGATCTCCCGTCGATTGGGGTCTGGCTTTTTTGTTGGCCGCATCAGGTCCAGAACCGCTGCCTCGACAAGGAGAAGCACCGTGGCGTTGATGAACAGCTCCGAATGCAACTGCAAGGCACGCAGCGATACGGCGATCTGCCCGACCTGCGATGCAGCTGCCCCACCGGCCTCTCAGCAGCCAATCGACGCTGTCTATGCGGCACCGGTATCGCAATCCCCGCCTACCGCCAGGAACCGTGCCATCTACATCCTGCTCGCCTTGTTCCTGGGCATTTTCGGCGTCCACAACTTCTATGCCGGTTACCACGGACGCGCGGTCTGCCAACTACTGATCACGCTGTTGTTGGGCTGGCTCTTGATCGGCGTGTTGTTCACCGGCCTATGGGCACTGGTGGAAATGATCACAGTGGAAACCGACGCCTCTGGCGTTCAGATGGTGTAATCCCTGGCTACGGAAGGGGCTGCCATGGATCTCGACAGAATCGACGTTGTCTCCTGGCTCGACCAGATCCTGGATCAGGATCCGGCAACCTTCGAAGACGCCTATTGGGGTCTTCGCCCGGCCGTGGCCATTGCGGTGCCCCACCTGCTTGCCCGGCTGCCGGCGGTGGATGATGGTTACTCGCGCGGAAAGCTGCTGGAACTGCTAGGCGAATCAGGCGACAGCACGGTCAGCCCGACCCTGCGGGCTGAGCTGCAGCATCCGTTGGAAGAGGTCCGCCAGTGGGCGCAACTGGCCTTGGATGCCCTTGATCGGGGAATCCCTTGGCAGCCCAGCGAGGGGGCCTAGCCGACAACGCTGCCCTGCCCCACACTTCAGCCTGTCTTCCCGGACTTGGTGCCGGCGCCTCCGCTGCTCCGCGACATACAGAAGGATCTGCAATGAACAAGCCGCTTATCGCCCTGATGCTGGGACTGCTCTTAACAACCGCCGCTGTTGCCGCACCTCCGGCAACCAGCACCACCGCGCTGGAAGCCCTGCTGGCCTGCAAGGCGGGTTCCGATTTCACCGAAGCGCAGGTGGAGCAGGCATTCCATGCCGCCGGCCTGAACCGCGACCCCGGCAGCGTGTTCGAGCCCAAGGGCAAGCCGGTGGCGCTGTTCGGAGGCACCGTAGCCAGCGCGGATGTGAGCATTTCCAAGCCCTACAAGAGCCTGCATGTGTATCTGCAGGGCGTCGATCACCAGCGTTTGGCCCGATCCTGGGGAGTGACGACGGTCAACGACGCGGCCGAGACCGAAGCGCCTTCCTACCTCAAGAAGATTGATGCCACGCACACGCTGCATGTGGGTGCCGGTGACGACTACGAAGGTTATTCGGCTGCGGTGACCTGCCTGATCGAAGGATGATCTGCGGGGAGACCGGCTGACAGGCGGGGTTCGCCGGGCACGGTCCGGCGCTGCCGCAGGCCTGCTTCCGCGTTGACACGCCTGCCGCTAGAGTGGCGCCAGCGCAGGGAGTTCACATGGAAAGAACAGGCATCGGCGTCATCCGCACCACCTTCGTCCTCGTTGCCCTGCTCGCCCTGAGCGGGTGCGCGACGCTGCGTCAGTTCGGCCCATCGGTGCAGGTGGGCACGGTCACGCCAGGACAGTACATCGCGCTCAAGCGCGGTGACATTCTCACCAGCGGCAAGCTCAGCGCGGCCACCATGGAGACCCTGCGCGTGGCTGGCCTGGACGAGGGCGCCTGTGCCAAGCCCGGCCTGCCCTGCATCGAGGCGATGGAGGGCAGCATCGTCGTCCGCGAGGAAGACAAGCGCTCGGCGCTGGCCGAACTGTGGGTGCAGTACGCGATGACGATGCCGGCGCCGAAGCGCGAGTCGGCGTCGGTGGCCCGCAGCAAGGCCGCGACCGCCCCGCCTGACCCGACCTTCCAGCCGCGCCTGGATGCGTGGATGCAGATCGCGCGGCAATCCTATGCATATCTGTTCTTCACCGAACGCACCGCCAACCAGCGTGGCTTCGAAGACCGCCAGACCCAGGTGCGCGACTACTACAACCTGGCTGTGCAGGAATCAGCCGTGCTGCTGTTCGAAGCTTATTCGAGCAAGCAGGTGCGCAACGACAACGGGCGGTTCCAGCTGGGACGCTGGACCTTCGTGCTCGCGCCTGCCGACGATGGCCCGGCAGCGGACACCCGCGAGCCGCTGGAACTGGTACCGGCCGCATCGATGTCCTTCACCGGCACCCTGCGCAGCGTGCATCGCCGCGACGGCTTCGGCGCCGAACTGGTGGCGGTGATGGCAGACCCGGCCAGCACCGGGCTGGCGGCCGCCGCCGCTGGTACCGCAACGACGGCCGAGCGCGACTGGAGCGAGATGCCGTCGCCGTCGATGACCGTGCTGCTGCGTTTTTCCGGCAACAACCTGTGGGAAGTGCTGCACGACGACGAGCCGGAACTGGAGATCCACGACCCGTACCAGGTAGCGGTGGTGGAACTGCACGGCGAGCAGGTGCCACTGGCGGCGAACTTCACCGCCGGGTACGCGCTGTGGCTGGCCCGCTCCAACTTCAGCCGGCAATCGCTGCGTACGCTGTTCGGCGGCAAGGGCGGCATCGACAAGCCGCATCTGTTCATGATGCAGCCGTACGATCCGGACCGCCGCGTGCTGCTGATGATCCATGGCCTGGCCAGCAGCCCGGAGGCGTGGGTCAACGTGGCCAACGAACTGATGCGTGACGATGAGATCCGCGGCGACTTCCAGATCTGGCAGTTCTACTACCCGACCAACATGCCGATCGCCCTCAGCCACGATGAGATCCGGCGGATCCTGCACGAGGCACTGCAGCACTTCGACCCAACCGGCAAGGCGCTGGCATCGCACGACATGGTGGTGGTCGCGCACAGCATGGGCGGGGTGATTTCGCGGCTGATGGTGTCCTCCTCCGGTGACCATCTGGTCGACACCCTGCTGGCGACCGCGCAGATGACCCCGGCGCAGCGCGAACTGCTGCGTACGAAGGGCGCGCCGGTGCTGACATTCCAGCCGGAACCGGAAATCTCGCGGGTGGTGTTCATCGCTACCCCCCATCGCGGCACCGATGTTGCCGGCACGCGCCTGGGGCGCTGGCTCGGCCGCTTCGTGCGCCTGCCGCTGACCGTGCTGGAGGATGTCGCGACGTTGGCAAACGACGGCAAGGTCGAGCGCAACGATGACAAGCACGGCTACCAGATGAACAGCATCCAGAACCTGGACAAGGACGATGCCTTCGTCAAGGCCGTGGCCGATCTGCCGATATCGCCGAAGGTGCGTTACCACTCGATCATCGCGCGCACCCAGGCTGAAGGTCCGCTGGAAAAGACCGACGATGGACTGGTTCCCTACTGGAGCTCGCATCTGCCGAAGGCCGTCTCGGAAAAGGTGATCGTGTCCGGTCACAGCGTGCAGGAAGCCACGCCGGCCATCGTCGAACTCCGCCGCATCCTGCATGAGGACATGGAGGCTCATCCTCTGCCGGCAAAGTAGCGCACGACTTACAGCAACCATGGCCCGTGCTTTCCCGACCGGGCCACCGACAACGAGGCAATGGAATGCATATCTCAACACTGGTCGAGCTGCTCGGCAGCAAGGGCTCGGATGCTCATCTGCAGGCATGGTTCGCGCAGCACGGTATCGGCAAGCCCCCGACCACGATCAGCGCGAACCAGGGGCAGAAATCGGTCAAGGACAAGCTCCACGACATGGAGTTCTACTTTGCCTTCGACATCATCAATGATCGCTTCTATCCGCCCACCGTCGGAGCGCGCGGCAGCCTGCTGAGCCACTTCAAGTCCGCCACCCTGTTCAGTCGCCGGCCCAAGGGCAATCCGCCAAAGCCCGAAGGCTTCTGGGACGGATACGTGCAGCCATCAGCCACGCTCCAGGACTGCCTGGCGTACTTCAACGGCCGTTTGGAAGAATTCGGCGACACCGCCTACTTTGAAAAGCCGCTTACCGGGGACGTCGACATCAAGCTCTGGTTCTGCAAGCGCAGGCAGCGCGTGGACACCATCCAGCTCAATCTGCATGAGGACCGCGAGTTCATCGGCCATCATGATTTCGACCCTGGCAATGAACACAACACCACCCCGCAGGCGGCAACGCTGGTACTGAAGTGGCTGTTCGATCGCCGGCACCTGCGGGTGCCGCAGGCACTCTACGAGGCCGGGTTGGAGGATGATCACCAAGCGATCCTGCGCTTTGCCGAGCAACATCTTGGCAACCACGTCTGGGCAGGCCAGCTTCACGATTCACCTGCGCTGCGCAGCGTGCTGGCCCACACCAGGACCACCCGCCCCCTGCGAGTGGACAACGGCAGCCCGCTGCACCTGTTCGACAAGTGGCTGTACCTGAAGGCAGGCGGAGCATGGGAACGGCATCAGGCCCTCTACAACGACGACACACTGGCGGACTGGAGTGCGAGCGTGGATGCGTTCGAACGCGCGGTGGTGCTTGATGCCGCGCAGCGACAGGCTTTCCTGGCAATGCTGGACGACGCCTACCAGCGGGTTCAGCAAGCGCACCCTGCCTGATCGCATTGGGGGAAATCCCTCATCGTGCGTACGCATCGCTCTGGCTAAGGTGACCACTCTCTTCCGCAGGAGGTCCGCATGAACACGTCAGAACCCAGCCGTCAGCCCAGCCCCGATCCGGCCGAGCGCGATGCGTTTTTCCCGTCGCCGTACTCGCTGTCCCAGTTCACTTCGGCAACCACCGATCTGTCCGGCGCGGACTATCCCGATGCCCGCCGTGACGGACGCTGGAAAGTGCTGATGATCGCCGCCGACGAACGCTATCTGCCGACCGCCAACGGCCACCTGTTCTCGACCGGCAACCATCCGGTGGAGACGCTGCTGCCGATGTATCACCTGCACAAGGCCGGTTTCGGGATCGACGTGGCGACGCTGTCGGGCAACCCGGTGAAGTTTGAATGGTGGGCGTTCCCACGCGAAGACCGCGAGATCGGCGGCCTGTACGAACGCTACGAATCCCGCTTCCGCCAGCCTCTGCACCTGGACGACGTGGCGAGGGCACTCGATGCCGGTTCGGACTACGCCGCGGTGTTCATTCCCGGCGGTCACGGTGCGTTGATCGGCCTGCCGGAAAGCCGCGCGGTGAAGGCCACCCTGCAGTGGGCGGTGGACAATCAACGTCACATCATCACCCTCTGTCACGGCCCTGCCGCGCTGCTGGCGGCCGGCGTGGATGAAGCCGGTGGCGGTTCATTGTTCCGCGGGCATCGGATCTGCGCCTTCCCCGATGCGATGGACCGGCAGACCCCGGATATCGGCTACATGCCTGGTCAACTGCCGTGGTTCTTCGGTGAGCGCCTGGCCCAGCAGGGCGTGCAGATCGTCAACGAGGGCATCGATGGCAGCGTGATGCAGGACCGCCTGCTGTTGACCGGCGACAGCCCGCTGGCGGGCAATGCGCTGGGCAAGCTGGCTGCGCGCACCCTGCTGGATGCGTTGGCCGCACGCTGACCGGCATGGATACCGTCGTGCAGTCATTGCTGGTGCTGGAACGTGCACGTTCGCTGGCAGCCATCGGTACCGTACTGCGCGGCGTCGGCGCGCCGCTGGGTTATGACCGCACGCTGATGTTCGCTACCGGCACCGATCTGGACCGAGGCGCGCAGCGCCTGTACTGGATCGATGGCGATTGGTTCGGCGAGGGCGCCAGCAGTGGCGTGGCGCACTACCTGCATGCGTGCCCGGTCAATCGCCATGTGCTGGACAGCGATGCGCCGTTCTTCTGGAGCAAGCAGCAGGGCGTGCGCGGCGAGCGCTACCAGGTCGTGCGGCAACCGCGCGGCGAAGGACTGCACGGCCTGCAGGTGCCGGTGTTCGGTGCGACTGGCCTGGAAGGGGCAGTCAGCTGGGGAGGACGCACGATCGACGCATCTCCATCGGCACGGTTGCTGCTGGAGCTGATTGGCACCGCCGCCTTCCGTATGGCGCATCGGCTGTCTGTCGCCCCGGCGGTTGTGCCTGCCGGCACCCTCAGCGCCCGCGAGCGTGAGGTCCTGCGCTGGGTTGCCGCTGGTCGTCGCCAGGCCGATATTGCTGCGACTTTGGGGCTGTCCACACGCACGGTGGAAAACCACCTGCGCAGAGCACGCCAGCGGCTCGGCGTGGCGACCACGGCGCAGGCAGTGCGCGCGGCCAGCCGGCGCGGTGAGATCGGGGACTGAGCGCAGGCGCGGCACTTCCGGCTACTGCGGTCGCATGTTAAACAGGCCAGGCGCATGTGCGCGATTGCAGAAAGCAAGGATGATGCTTATGAAACTGCAACTGGCCTCGATGGCCGCATTGGTGTTGGCAATCGGCAGCTTGGCGGCGATGGGAGACGCCCACGCAGACCCCTCGGGCGGTGCCATCTGCGTACCAGTGAAAATGGGCCCCCACTATCACCAGCGGTGCGAGATCCACGACATCGACGAGAACGGAAATCCCTATACCTGGGTGTACTGGATCGACCAGAACGGCCAGTGGTACCTCCCGGCAGACTGAACTGCATTGGACACCGACTACGACTACAAGGAGTGTGATCGATGATGCTGCACAAGAAACTGTTCGCGTGTTCATTCGGTGCCGTGCTGGCGCTTGCCGCGCTGGTGCCTTCGGCACCGGCAAATGCCGCCGAAGAGGTCGGCCTGCAGGAAGAGTGCGTGCCCTTCCGGGCCGGCTTCGGCATCCACCAGCGTTGCACGCTGTACGTGGTCTATGACGATGGCACCCGCGTGGCCAGCGACCACTACAACCGCGACGAGAACGGGATGATGTACGACCCCTGATCGCCCAGTGGCATCAGCCGGGCGGCCGCACGCCGTCCGCCCGGCCCTTGCAGCCGCCCATCCCGGCATACCGCTGCCCTTGCCTTCCATGGCATCCTCCATGAAACCGCTTTCATGGAATGGAGGGATTCCACGATGTTGTCTCGCTTCCGCACGTCCGCGCTCTGCGCACTCCTGGCTTTTGCACTGCCCGCCGCCACCTGGGCAGCATCGCCCGCGCCGTTGAAGGTGATGTCCTTCAACGTACGCACGCCTGCCGACACCGACCCTGGCAAGCGCTGGGAAGACCGCCGCGATGCCATGGTCAAGGTGATCCAGCAGGCGCATCCGGCGGTGATCGGCACCCAGGAGCTGGTGCTGGAGCAGGCCAATTACCTGGCCGAACACCTGCCCGACTATCGCTGGTTCGGCGAAGGCCGCCGCGGTGGCAGTGGCGACGAACACATGGGCGTGTTCTACGACAGCAAGGTGCTGGCGGTGGAAGAGTCAGGCAACTTCTGGCTGTCCGATACGCCCGAGGTCGCAGGCAGCATCAGCTGGGGCAACCTGTTCCCGCGCATGGTCACCTGGGCCGTGTTCCGCCGCCTGGATGATGGCCGTCGCTTCTACTTCATGAACACCCACCTGCCCTACCGCGACGAGGACGAACCGCGCCGGATCAAGGGAGCCGAACTGATTGCCACGCGCGTGGCCGCGCTGCCTTCCGACCTGCCGGTGGTACTGACCGGTGATTTCAACAGCGAGCCCGGCGGCGGCACCTATCAGGCCTTCACCCGGGTGCTTCAGGACACCCGTCGCCAGGTCAAGTCGCCGCAGGGTCCGCGCCTGACCTTCCACAACTTCACAGGAACGGCGACCGCCGAGCTGGACTGGGTGCTGGTACGTGGCTTCCACGCGCGCAGCTTCCTGACCGATGACCGCCGCATCGACGGCGTACTGCCCTCCGACCACTTCCCGCTGGTGGTTGAGCTGGACTGGCCGAAGCACTGAACAATGCAGCGACCCTCGCTACGGCGACGGTCGCTTGCCCAGCAGGCGGTACAGCGCCTGGTGCTGGTCGCGCGCCTGGCAGATGCGTGCGCCGACGGCAAGGAACACCGCAATGCCGACAAGGCCAACACCCAGCATTGAATCGGGCAGGCGCACGAAGCCGATCACCGCGGCCATCGCTGCCAGTACCAGCAACACCACCACGCCGACCGACAGCCCGGCCCCCGGCAGGCCGGGATCACCGAGCAGCGTCCGTTGCGCCGATTGCTTCTGTTCGCCCATGTCCTGTCCTCCCGTGGTTTTCCCCACTAGTTACACGGCGGGCGGCACTTCCGGCAGAGTCAGAAACGTCACAGCGGCGAGAACGTCCACGGCGGCCCACGCGCTACCCTGCCAGCATCCTCGTTGAGCGGAGACAACGCATGACCCATCGCAGCCGACTGGCCGGGTTCATCATCGATTGCCAGGACACACCCGCCGCAGACAGCGCGCGCTTCTGGGCGGCAGCGCTGGGCCTGCAGGCCGAGCCCGCCCGTGCTGAAGGCGACGCAGAGTATGCCGATCTGACGGGCGCGCCGGCGGGATTGAACGTGGAGGTGCAGCGGGTCGATCACCCGTCGCGGGTGCATCTGGATATCGAAAGCGACGACATCGACGCCGAAGCCGAAAGGCTGGAAAAACTCGGTGCCCGCCGGGTCGGTTTCGTCAAACGCTGGTGGGTGATGGAAGCGCCCACCGGTCATCGATTCTGCATCGTGCGCATGCGTGATCACGATGCTCCGGCCAACCACTGGCCATGATGAAAAAAGGGACGGAAGCAGATGCTTCCGTCCCCTGTCGATCAGCGCGCCTGCGCCACGCTCGGCGCCTGCGGTGACTGGCCCCAGCCACCAAGTGCCTTGTACACACCCACGACACTGACATTGACCTCTGATTCGGCGGCCGCCAGTGCATCATCGGCCACCAGCTGCGTGCGCTGCGCGTCCAGCAGGGTCAGGAAGTCCTCCGACCCTTCGCGGTAGCGGATCTGCGCCAGCGATTCGGCACGCCGCGCCGCCTGCGCCTGCTCGACCACGATGGCCAACCGTGCCTGCTGCTTGGAGTAGCGGGTCAACGCGTTTTCGGTGTCTTCCAACGCCAGCAGCACCGCCTGTTCGTACTGCGCGGCCACGCCCTCGGCCTCGGCCTTGCTGGCACGCAGGCGTGCCTTGACCGTACCGAAGTCGAATGCCGCCCAGCTCAACGACGGGGTCAGCGACCAGGCCTTGTTGTTGCCGTTGACCAGGCCACTGGCATCGCCGCCGAGGAAGCCGACGAAACCGGACAGCGACAGCCGCGGGAACAGATCGGCCGTGGCCACGCCGACACGCGCGGTGGCGGCAGCCAGGCGACGCTCGGCCACGCGCACGTCGGCACGCTGGCGCAGCAGTTCGCGGGTATCACCCAGCGGCAGTGCCTTGGCAAACGCCGGCACTTCGTGCGGCGCCAGCATGGCGGTCAATACTTCCGGACGCTGGCCAAGCAGGACAGCCAACCGGTTGCGCGACTGCGTCTCGGCCACTTCCAGCAGCGGGATGTCGGCCTCGATGGCCTTCAACCGTGCGCGGCTGCTCTGCACGTCCAGTTCGCTGCCGGCACCCAGTTCCCAGCGCGCCTCGGTCAGCCGCTGCGTATCGCGCAGGTTGACCAGGGTGCGCTGGGCCACCGCGATGCGCTTCTGGGTGCCACGCAGTTCGAAGTAGTTGCGTGCCACTTCGGCAGCGATCAGCACCTGCGCGTCGGCAAGGTTGGCCTGCTCGGCGTCCAGGTCGGCACGCGCGGCCTCTGCAGCACGGCGCTTGCGGCCGAACAGATCCAGCTCCCAGCCCGCATCGAAGCCGAGCTGGTAGCTTTCACTGAACACCCGCTGCCCACCCAGCTGCGGATCGGGTTGCTTGCGGCGGTCGTAGCTGCCGCCAGCGGTAACGTGTGGCGCCTGGTCGAAGCGGCTCTCGACAAACACGGCACGGGCCTGGCTGACACGGGCGACAGCCACGCGCAGGTCCAGGTTGTCCGACAGCGCGCCGTGCACCAGTTCTTCAAGCACGGGGTCATCGAACTGCGCCCACCAGCTGGCCACCGGCGAGGTGGTGCTGAAGACCGGCTGCTGTGCACCCTGCAGGACGACGGGCTCCTGCACCGGTGCCTTGTAGTTGGGGCCGACGCTGACACAGCCCGCCAGCACCAGGCTGGAGACGGCCATCGCCAGGGTGCGGATCACCATGGCAGCACCTCGCCCAGGTAGGTGAAGCTGCCGCTGGCGCCGGACTCGCCGATCAGCGCCATCTGCACGCTGGAACGCGCGCCCTCGGCGATTTCGATCTCGCCGTTGCCACCGTTCATATCGGTTTTCACGTAGCCGGGGTGCACGGTGTTGACCTTGATCGGCGTACTGCGCAGTTCATGGGCCAGGGCCAGGGTCCAGCTGTTCACCGCGGCCTTGGACGCGTTGTAGGCCGGGATCTTGAAGTCGTAGATGCCCGAGGTCGGATCGGCATGCAGGGTCTGCGAGCCGAGCATGCTGGAGACGTTGACGATGCGGCCGGACTTGGCCTCCTTGATCAGCGGCAGGAAGGCCTGGGTCACCGCCACCAGCGCATACACGTTGGTCTCGAACGTGCGACGCCAGGTGTCCAGCGACTGCTCCGACGGCAGTTGCGCTGGGTTCTCGATCATGATGCCGGCGTTGTTGACCAGGATGTCCAGACGACCGTGGCGCTGACGCACCTGCTCGACCGCCTCGGCGATGCTGGCGCCATCATTGACGTCCAGCTGCAGCGCTTCCACCGGCAGGCCCTCGGCCTGCAGCTTCAACGCCAGTTCCACTGCGGTTTCGCGCTTGCGCCCGGCCAGCAGCGTGTGCACGCCGGCCTGTGCCAGCTGGCGCACGGTTTCCAGGCCGATGCCGCGGGTTGCGCCGGTGACCAGCGCGATCTTGTTCTGATGGGTGTTCATGGATTCGTTGCCTTGGTAGGGGGAAGCGGGCGCCGGTGATTGCCGGCGCCGCTGTTTTCCATGTCAGTGATGGATGGTCGGCTCGCCGTGCTGCACCAGCTGGCCACCACCGTTGCGGGTGACGAACTTGCGCAGTGCCACGTAGAACACCGGGGTCAGGAACAGGCCGAACAGGGTCACGCCCAGCATGCCGGCGAACACCGTGATGCCGGTCACCGAGCGCACTTCGGCGCCAGCGCCATGCGACAGCACCAGCGGCACGGTGCCGGCGATGAAGGCGATGGAGGTCATCACGATCGGGCGCAGACGCAGGCGGCAGGCTTCCAGTGCCGCTTCGACGATGCCCTTGCCGCCCATTTCCAGCTCTCTGGCGAACTCGACGATCAGGATCGCGTTCTTGCACGCCAGGCCCATCAGCACCACCAGGCCGACCTGCACGAACACGTTGTTGTCGCCGCCGGTCATCCACACGCCGAACAGCGCGGACAGCAGGGTCATCGGCACGATCAGGATCACCGCCAGCGGCAGCGACCAGCTTTCGTACAGCGCGGCCAGCACCAGGAACGCCAGCATGATCGCCACCGGGAACACGATGAAGGCCGCCTTGCCCTGGGTCGCCTGCTGGTAGCTCAGGTCGGTCCACTCGGTAGCCATGCCCACCGGCAGCACCTTGGCGGCGATGGCGGTGAGGTTGTTCATCGCTTCGGCCGAGGACAGCACACGCGGGTCGGCTTCACCGGCCAGGTCAGCGGCCGGGTAGCCGTTGAAGCGCAGCACCGGGTCCGGACCGTAGGTTTCCTTGACGGTGACCATCGAGCCGATCGGCACCATCTCGCCACGGTCGTTGCGGGTCCGCAGCTTGCCGATGTCCTCGACGCTGTCACGGAACTGGCCATCGGCCTGTGCGATCACCTGCCAGGTACGTCCGAACTGGTTGAAGTCGTTGACGTAGGCCGAACCCAGGTAGGTCTGCAGCGTGTCGAACAGCTCGGTCAGCTGTACGCCCTGGGCCTTCGCCTTGACACGGTCCACCTCGGCATCCAGCTGCGGCACGTTGGCCTGGTAGCTGGTGATCGGGAAGGCCATGCCCGGGGTCTGCGCAACCGCGCCCTGCATCGACTGCACCGCGTTCTGCAACGCGCCATAGCCGAGGTTGCCACGGTCCTGGATGAACATCTGGTAGCCGTTGCCGTTACCGAGGCCGAGGATCGGCGGCGGCATCATGGCGAAGGCGAATCCTTCCTGCAGGCCTGCGATCTTCTGGTTGATCTCCGCATTGATCTGCGCCGCGGTGCGGCCATGGCGCTCACTGAACGGCTTGAGCGGAATGAACGCAACACCGGTGTTGGGCGTGTTGGTGAACTGCAGGGCATTCAGACCGGGGAACGAGATGGTGTGAGCCACACCGTCGGTTTCCTGGGCGATCTTGGCGACCTTGCGCAGCATTTCATCGGTACGCGCGATCGACGAGCCCTCCGGCAGCTTCACGCCGGCGATCAGGTACAGCTTGTCCTGGGTCGGAATGAAGCCCGGCGGCACCAGCTTGAAGATGAAGCCGGTACCGACCAGCAGCACCGCATACACCACGAACACCGCACCACGACGACCGAGGATCTTCGACACGCCACGCTCGTACTTTTCAGAGCTGGACTTGAAGAAGCGGTTGAACGGACGGAACACCCAGCCGAACAGACGGTCGATGATGCGGGTCGGGGCATCCTTCGGCGCGCCATGCGGCTTGAGCAGGCGGGCCGCCAGGGCCGGCGACAGGGTCAGCGAGTTGATCGCCGAGATCACCGTGGAGATGGCGATGGTGACCGCGAACTGCTTGTAGAACTGACCGGTGACGCCCGACAGGAACGCCATCGGCACGAACACCGCACACAGCACCAGCGCGATGGCGATGATCGGCCCGGACACTTCGCGCATCGCCTGATGCGCAGCGGCCAGCGGGGTCAGGCCTTCTTCGATGTTGCGCTCAACGTTTTCCACCACCACGATCGCGTCATCGACCACGATGCCGATCGCCAGCACCAGGCCGAACAGGCTCAGCGTGTTGATCGAGAAGCCCAGCAGGTACAGCGCGCCGAACGTACCGACGATCGACACCGGCACCGCGATGAGCGGGATGATCGAAGCACGCCAGGTCTGCAGGAACAGGATCACCACCAGCACCACCAGCGCGATGGCTTCCAGCAGGGTGGAGACCACGGCCTTGATCGAGTCGCGCACGAAGATGGTGGTGTCATACACCGCTTCGTACTTCACGTCGGCCGGCATGGTCTTCTGCATCTCATCCATGCTGGCCATCACCGCATCGCGGATCTCCAACGCATTGGCGCCGGGGGCCTGGAAGATACCGATACCCACCGCGTTCTTGCCGTCCAGCTGCGAGCGCAGCGTGTAGTCACCGGCACCCAGTTCGACACGGGCCACGTCCGCCAGCCGCACCACTTCACCGTCGGTGCCGCTCTTGAGCACGATGTCGCCGAACTCCTGCTCGCTGCGCAGGCGGCCCTGGGCATTGATCAGGGTCAGGAACTGGCTGTTGGGCATCGGCTCGGCGCCGAGCTGGCCGGCCGAGACCTGCACGTTCTGCTCGCGCATGGCGCGCACCACATCGCTGGCGGTCAGGCCGCGCGCGGCAACCTTGTCCGGGTCCAGCCAGGCGCGCATGGCATAGTCACCACCGCCGAAGATCTGTGCGTCGCCGACGCCCTGGATACGTGCCAGCGCGTCCTTGACGTGCAGGCGGGCGTAGTTGCGCAGGTACAGGGTGTCGTACTTGCCGTTGGGCGAGGTCAGGTGCACCACCATCAGGAAGGTGGGTGACTGCTTCTGGGTGGTCACGCCTTGCCGGCGCACGTCCTCGGGCAGTCGCGCCTGGGCCTGGGCAACGCGGTTCTGTACCTTCACCGCCGCTTCGTCCGGGTCGGTGCCCGGGCGGAAGGTGATGGTCATCTGCAGCACGCCGTCGGAACCGGCCACCGACTTGAGGTAGATCATGCCCTCAACGCCGTTGATGGCCTCCTCCAGCGGGGTGGCCACGGTTTCAGCGATCACCTTCGGGTTGGCGCCCGGGTAGACCGTGCGTACGACCACCGACGGCGGCACCACTTCGGGGTACTCACCGATGGGCAGCATCGGAATCGAGATCAGGCCTGCGGCGAAGATCACGATCGACAGCACCGCCGCGAAGATCGGCCTGTCGATGAAGAAACGGGAAAAGTCCATGGAAGAATTCCTGGAAAAGGCCGTCGGCGGGCAACAGCCGCCCTGCCCCTCGCCAATCTGGCGAAGGCAGTGACGGCTGCCGCTGGCACCGGCAGCTAAGCGGGGACGCGGATCAGGAGCCGGCGGATCAGTGGTTCAGTGCGGCAGTTGCATCGCGACCCGGCGCCGGCGCAGCGGTGGGCTGCATCGCCACCGCCTTCGCCTGCACCGGCATACCGGGCATGAAGACCTTCTGCACGCCATCGATGATCACCTTGTCACCGGCGGCCAGGCCCTGCTCGACGATGCGCAGGCCTTCGGCGGTGCGGCCGAGGCGGATGTCACGGCGCTGGGCCTTGCCATCCTTGTCGACCACATAGACGTACTTGCGGTCCTGGTCGGTCAGCACGGCCTTGTCGTCGATCAGCATGGCCTGGAACTGGCCGCTGCCGAGCAGCTGCACGCGGGCGAACAGGCCCGGGGTGAACTGGCGATCGGCGTTGTCCAGCAGTGCGCGGACGCGGATGGTGCCGGTGCTGCGGGTCACCTGGTTGTCGAGGAAGTCGACCTTGCCCGAGTGCGGGTAGCCTTCTTCACCGGACAGGCCGATCTTCACCGGCAGCTCGCTGTCGCGCTCGCTCGGGCGCTCGCCCTTGCGTGCCATCTGCGCGTAGCGCAGGAAGGTGCTTTCGTCGGCATCGAAGTACACGAACACCGTATCCAGCGAGACCAGCGTGGTCAGCACGCTGGCGCTGTCGCCGGCGGTCACCAGGTTGCCGGCGGTGACCATCGCCCGGCCGGCACGGCCGTCGATCGGCGCACGCACCTTGGTGAACTCCAGGTTGAGGCGGGCGGCATCCACCGCGGCCTGCGCAGCCTGCACCGCCGCACCGGACTGGTCGGCGGCCGCACGACGCTGTTCGGCGGTCTCGGTGGAAATCGCCTGCTGTTCGGCCAGGCGCTTGGCACGCTCGGACTCGCTGCGGGCCAGCACCGCCTGGGTGCGCGCACGGGCCAGTTCGGCGTTGGCGCGATCGTACTCGGCCTGGTAGCTGCGGGCATCGATGGTGAACAGGACGGCGCCCTTCTTCACTTCTTCGCCTTCAACGTAGTTGACCTTGTCGATGTAGCCAGACACGCGCGGGCGCAGCTCGACGCTCTGCACGGCCTCGACGCGACCGCTGAATTCATCCCACTGGCTGACCTGCTTGAGCAGCACGGGGGCAGCTGAGACCTGCGGCGGGGGCGGCGCGCCGGCTTCTTCGGCATGGCCACCGCTGCAGGCCGCCAGGACGGCGGCAGCGAGGATCGACACGCCAGCCATCGCGATGCGATGACCGAAACGATGTGGAGTGGTATTGGGGGAAGTCATGGCATGCATCCGTACGGAGGGGTGGTACAGCTATTTGAGAATTGCTATCAACTTTCGGCGGCGTATCCTGCGACCTCAACCAAAGTCGAGGTCAAGCAACGCCTGCGGTGTCGCGCCACAGCGGCGGTATTTCCAGGTGCAGCAGGCCGCGTGGCAGTTCGGCATCACTGCTGTCGCAACGGACGATTGCGCGGTTGTCGCGGCACCCGTCGAGCAGGGACACCACGCGGCGACCGACCAGCAGTGAACTCGGCCATTCAATACAGGCGTTGGCAGCGTTGGCCGGCGTGCAGACCGGACTGCACACTTCCAGCATCTGCGCGCGTACGCCTACGGCTTGCGCTTCCTGGTGCACCACCTGCGCGTACATGCGCAGCGCGGCGGTGGTGATCGAGGTCTCGCCATAGCCTGCCCAGGGCTTGAGCCCGGCCGGGCTGCCGATCATCACGTAGCGGCGGGCGTGCACGTTGTCCTGCAGCAGCGGCAGCAGGTGGTGCACTGCGTGCACATGCGGCATCAGGTCCGCCTGCAATGCCGCCGACAGGGCGTCACCGCCACGCTCGACCACGCGGCCACGGTTGTACGGGCCGCCCATCGCGGCAACCACCGCTGCCAGCGGGCGCGGGCGCTGCGCCACGCGTTCGGCCAGCACGCGTGCCGAACTGTCGTCGCTGAGCGAGCCCAGCATCGTCTGCAGGCCCGGCTCATCAGCGAACTGCTCGTGCAACGCCGCCAGGCGGCCGGGATCGCGGCCGACCACCAGCACGGGGCTGCCGGCCTCCAGCAATGCGCCGACCACACCCTGGCCCACGGCACCGGTGCCGCCGAGAACCAGGACCTCGGGCGTCAGAATCCCATTCACGGGACATTTCCTCCCAAATCCGGGATAGTCCCGATTCGGCGCAGTCGGTCACCCTTGTGTGAAGCAAGGTGCAAGGCACCGCCACGCTGCTGACGCATGGGTGCGGTAAACTCCCGAAAATCCTTGTTAACCAAGGAGCTGGGACGGGATTCAACGGTCATTGCCAGGTCCAAGGCGTTCTGGCCGGCAATCCGGAAGCGGGCAAGAATGTTGCGCAGGCTCATGGCGGACGGGCTCCAATTAGCGAATGGCGCCACGATAGACCTCAAACCCCTACTTGATTAGTCCTGATTAAGGGGAATAATCATCCCGTCCCCGGTCCAATCGTTCTGTCACGATTGCCCCATCCCCGACGTCCAGGATCCCTGACCATGTCCCACGATCTCAACGAGACGCTGATCTTCGTCAAAGTGGTCGAGCAAGGCAGCTTCATCGCGGCTGCCAAATCGCTCGGCCTGCCCAAGACCACGGTCAGCCGCAAAGTGCAGGAACTTGAGACGCGCCTGGGTGCGCGCCTGCTGCACCGGACCACGCGCCGCCTCGGCCTCACCGAAGCCGGTTCGATCTATCACGAGCATTGCCAGCGCATCGCGCGCGAACTTGAAGAAGCCGAAAGCGCGGTCAGCCAGCTGCAGTCTGGTCCACGCGGATGGTTGCGCTTCACCGTGCCCTATTCGATCGGCATCACCTGGATCGCACCGCTGCTGGGCCAGTTCCATGCGCAGTACCCGGAAATCCGCCTGGACATGCACATGGGCAACGAGAAGCTGGACCTGATCGCCGGTGAGGCCGATCTTGCCCTGCGCGTGGGTGCCCTGCCCGATTCCAACCTGGTGGCGCGCAAGCTCGGCAGCCTGCGCACGCAGGTGTTCGCCAGCCCGGCCTACATCGAGCGCTACGGCGAGCCGCTGCATCCGGAAGAGCTGCAGTTCCACCGCATCCTGGCCATGCGCAAGCCGTACCACACCGGCAATTCGCCACGCTTCACCTGGCAGCTGGGCGAGAACGGTGGTGAGCTGCGCGACTTCCCGGTGACGCCGCTGATGACGGCCAACGACATGTCTGCGCTGAATGGCGCGCTGGTGTGTGGCGAAGGTCTGCTGCTGACCGGCGACGTGATGGCCAAGCCGTTCGTCGAGTCGGGCATGGTGCGCCGGGTTCTGGCCGGCTGGACCGGCCCGGAAGTGGATTTCAACGCGGTGTTCGCCGGTGGCCGCCTGGTGTCGCCGAAGGTACGCGCGTTCGTCGATTTCCTGGTGGAGAAGCTCAACTTCGACGCCAACTACATGCTGGCGCAGTGCCCCGGTGCGAAGCTGGCGCGGCAGCAGCAGGAACAGGAAGAAGCGGCGCTGGCGAGCAGCGGCAAGCGTATCCTGGAGAAGGTGGCTGCTTCGGCGGCGTAAGCTGCAGCGATGCCGCCTGTACCCTGCTCTCCTGGATGGCCTCCGGTAGATGCCGACCTTGGTCGGCACGGCTCTCCACATGGGCTATCGGCGTGCCGAGCACACTCGGCACCTACAGAAAATGCCGCCTGCTAGGGCGGCATTTTCGTTCCGGCTGCGCCGGAACAGCGATAACGCTGCGCGTTATTGCTTGAGAGGAATCACGCGGATCTCGACGCGGCGGTTCTTGGCACGGCCGGCATCGGTGCTGTTGTCAGCGATCGGGTAGGCCTTGCCCGCGCCCAGGGTTTCGATGCGCACGCTCTGCACGCCCTGGCCGATCAGGTACTGCGCCACCGAATCAGCACGCTCCTTGGACAGGCGGTTGTTGACCGCGTCGCTGCCGATGCTGTCGGTGTGGCCGACCACTTCGATCATGGTCTGGTTGTAGTCACGCAGGGTGCCGGCAACGCCATTGAGCGAGCCGTAGAACTGCGGCTTCAGTGCCGACTTGCCGAAGTCGAAGGTGATGCCGTCGGGCAGGTTCAGCATGATGTTGTCGCCCTGTCGCTCGACGTCGATGCCGGTGTTGGCGGTGCGCTCGCGCAGCGCGCGCTCCTGGCGATCCTGGTACTGGCCCACCGCGGCGCCACTGAGTGCGCCGATGCCCGCGCCGATCAGCGCATGCTGGCGACGCTCGGTCGCGCTGTCGCCGGACAGCAGGCCCGCGGCCACGCCGATGGCGGTACCGATCAGGGCATTGCGGCCGGTGCGGTTCTGCTGCTCGGTCGGGTTGCCGTACGGATCACTCTGCACATAGGAGCCGCCGGTGGCGCAGGCCGACAGGACGGCCGCACTCATCAGGGCCAGTGCGACGTTGCGGGTGGTGTTGCGGATCATGGTGTTCTCCTTGGTTTCCGGTCGGGCCGGCGGCTTGCGGGCGGCAACGAGGATAAACAGCCGGACGCGATGTCGGGATGATGATCACGCCGGTCGACAGGGGCGTGTTCAGCTAGCTGTCTGGACCGCTCAGCCAGCGCTTTACCCCGCCGCCGACTGACGGTAGGCGGCCAGAGCGGCATCCCGGCCGGCGGCGAGGTCCACCAGCGGCGTGCGTGGGTAGCCCGGCGCGCGTTCGGCCAGCAGGTGCGGATGCTGCCATGGAGCGAACCGCGCTTTCACCGGCAGCACCGCCAGCTCAGGCACCCAGCGGCTGATGTAGCGCGCCTGCGGATCGAACTTCTCGGCCTGTGTGACGGGATTGAACACGCGGAAATACGGAGCCGCGTCGGCACCGGTGCCGGCCACCCACTGCCAGCCCATCGTGTTGTTGGCCAGGTCGGCATCCACCAACGTGTCCCAGAACCAGCGCGCACCGTGCAGCCAATGCGCGCGCAGGTGCTTGCACAGGTAGCTGGCAACGATCATCCGCACCCGGTTGTGCATGTAGCCGGTATGCCAGAGCTCGCGCAGGCCAGCATCAACGATGGGCACACCGGTGTTGCCGCGCTGCCAGTCGTGCAGCTGGGCGGCACCGGGGCTGGCCCACGGGAAGCGATCGAAGCGTGGATTGAGGTTGTCGGTGGGCGTCTTCGGGAAGTGGTGCAGCAGGTGATGGGCAAAGTCACGCCAGCCAAGCTGGCGCAGGTAGCCATCGATGTCAGCATCGGTACCGGCACTGCGCAGGCCTTCCAGCGCGTGGGCGATGCGCCACGGCGCGATTTCGCCGAAATGCAGGTGCGGCGACAGCCGCGAGGTACCGACCCGGTCCGGCAGGTCGCGCTGCTCGCGATAGCCGCGCAGCGCACCATCCTCGAACACGGACAACGCCTCGAGCGCACCGGTCTCGCCCGGCTGCCAGTGTTCCCAGAACCCGGTATCCCAGTGAAGCGTGGGCGCCAGCTGCAGCGTATCCAGCGCGAGGGTGTCGACCGTATGCGCCGGCAGCGTCTCCGGTGCGGCCCGCAAGGCGGGCAAACGCCAGTGGCTGAGTACGTTGCGCCAGTACGGAGTGAATACCTTGTAGGGCTGCCCCTGCTGGGTGGCGATGTCCCAAGGCTCGAACAGCAGGCTGCCGTTGCAGCTCTGCGCATCGATGCCCTGCTCGCGCAGCGTGCGTTTGATGGCGGCATCGCGCGGTTGCGTGGCCGGTTCGTACTTGCGGTTCCAGTACACCGCTTCAGCGCCGGTCTGCTCGATCAACGCCTGCAGGGCAGGCAGGCTGTCACCGGCACGCAGCACCAGCGATGAACCCCGTGCACGCAGGCCGGCATCCAGTGCCGCCAGCGAACGATGGCGCCACGCATTGGAGGCCGCGCCCGGCGCCCACTCTCCCTCTTCGTGCGGCGCGTGGATGTACACCGGCACCACAGCGTGGCCCGCTTCCAGCGCCGCCTGCAGCGCCGGATTGTCCTGCAACCGCAGGTCCCGACGGAACCATACCAACGCTACCGACACGTGCACTGCCTCTCAGTTGCTGGGCGGCCATGATAGCCAGTGACGGTGAAGGCGATGCGTGCGACCGGCTCTGCTAGGCTGCGCGCTCTTCCGCTTCCGCCCGGCCCTCGTCATGGATGATCTTCGCGCCACGTTTGCCCGCTTCGGCGCCCTGCAACCGCAATCCGCCGGCGCGTGGCAGGGGCCGTTCCCGCTGCCGGACGTGCTGGCCGGATTCTACGCACGCGTCGGCCCGTTCGGCGAGGTATTCAATCCTGCAAAAGGCCCCTGCGGCATCACCATTCCAGGCCTTGAGGTGTGGATACCGCCCTTGCAGCGCCTCTGGGCCTACCAGGCAGGCTATCGCTGGAACGGCAACGATGGCGAACCGATCAGCGATTGGCCGGCGCAGTGGCTGGTGATCGCCGACCGTGGCGCCGATCCCCTCATCCTCGACATCGACGACGGCCGCGTACTGTTCGCCCGTCATGGTGCGGGCCACTGGGACGCCGGCGGGTTCGCCGCCGACGTGCCGACCCTGATGGCCGCGTTGGCTGCGGCCGGCAGCGTTTACCTCGATGCCGATGAGGATCTGTACAGCGATGACGATGATGGCGGGATCCGTCCGGTTCATCGCGAAGCGGCGCTGCGCGCTGTCGCTGTGGTGCTGGGCAGCACGGATGAAGCAGAACTGTTCCTGGACGCGATGCAGTAGAGCCACGCCATGCGCGGATGGTGCACGGAAAGGTTCAATCCACGCGTGGCATGGATCCACTTCTGGACTGCTGCATCGCTTCGCTGATCACCCGTCCGTCGTTCTTTCCTGCGGCACCTGCTCCGGCTGAGCGGCCAGGAACGGGTGCAGTACGGTATCGGCAGCAGCCACCGCGCCCACCACCAGCAGCAGGGCAACGGCAATGGCGGCCATCGGAACGAGGCGCGGGCGCGTGCTCATCGGTCGTTCCTCACTCCCAGCACCGGTCGGTGCGGCCCTTGGCGGTCTGGGCACGCGCGCAGTCACGCGGCGTGATCCGTCCCTCTCGCTGCTCCACCCGTTGCTTGCCGCCATTGTCATCGCGCTTCAGCTCGAAGGCGTCGTACAGGCGCCCGGTCACCGTGCGGGCCTCGTAGCGAAGGCGCTGCGGATCGATGCGCAACACCTGGAACAGCTGGGTGTCTTCGCCCACGGGGTCCATCGTCCTGCGTGCCTCGTCCGACAGGCGGTACTGCTTCGGTCCAGCCACTGTCACAACGTACTGCGGTGTTGCCGCCTGCCCTTCGCCGCGACGGCCGTAGGTATGGTCATGCCCCTGCAGTACCAGATCCACCTTGTGACGGCGCACCACCGGCAGCAGCACCTTGCGCAGGGCAGCATTCTCGCGGCCCTCGCGCGGCGAATAGAACGGCTGGTGCAGCAGCACGATCGTCCACGGCTGCCGGTTGCCGGACAGCACCTTGTCCAACCACTGTGCCTGCGCCTTGGCGGTACCGAGATCCAGCGCCGACGTGCCATCGACCACGGCCACGCGCACGCCCTGTGCGTCGAACCAGTAGCTGGTACCCGCCGCCGCGCTGGCACCGTTGCCCGGCAGGGCGAAGGTCACCGGCCAATGGCGGCCCAGCACACGGCGCTCCTGTGGCGTGTCCTCGAATTCCTCGAAGTACTCGTGGTTGCCGATCGCCGGCGCCACCAGCGTCTCCTGTGCCAGCCAGCTGGTGGCGGCGAACCATTCGCCCCATTCGCTGTCGTCCATGTTGTCGCCACCGCTGACCAGGTCGCCGGCAAACAGACTGATCCGTGCATCCGGCGCGGCCTTCTGTGCAGCCCGCACCACGCGGCTTACATGGCTGACGTTCTTGTTCTGGGTATCGCCGAAATACAGCAGGGTCAGCGGCTGGTCGGCAGCGGCCAGCGTACGCAGCTGGTTCCACGCGCTCCAGCTGCCATTGCCCTGTACGCGGTAGACATACAGGGTGTCCGGCTGCAAACCATCGATGTCGGCGCGATGATGATGCGACAGGCCGTTCTCGGTCTGCAGCACCTGGGTCTTCGCGCGCACCTGGACGATGCCCTCGATGGCCGGCGAATCGTCGGCCCGTGCGATTTCCAGCAGCGGCGACTGCACGCTGCCATCGGTGCGCCAGGCCACTGCAAAGCCGTGGCTGGGGTCGACCGATGGAGAGGCAACGATGCGGTCCGGCACCGGTGTGGCCGCGTAGTAGCGGCTGCCCGACGGCACCTGCGTATTGGGCTCGGCCGCAGCCGTCGCCATCGATGGCAATGCCAGCAGCAGCCCGATCGCAAGCAAGCGCACCAAACGCGCGCTCACGAGCCACACTCCAGCGGCAGGGCCAACTGCTTGGCGATGCTCTCCCAGTCGAAGGCCACCACACCCTGGTCATCGTGCACCGCATACAGGGCACCGTGCGGGAAGCGTGGCGTCGGCTGCTGCATCATCCAGATGCCATCGGTGTTGGCCACGGTATTGCCCTGGAACGCACCCACCGGCTTCAGCGTATGGCGGTCGAACAGATGGAACACGCTGCGCTGCTTGCCCTGCTCGGTGGTGACCCACCAGCCGTCCTTGCCGCAGGTGCGCAGCATCACGCCTTCGGCCTGCGCCTTGAACACGTCGCGACCGAAGGTGGTGCCGGTGAAGCGCCCCGCCAGGGTGTAGACCTTGAATTCGCTGGCGTAGCTTTCGTCCTCTTCGGCGATCAGCAGGCGATCATTGGCCGGATCTCCCCAGATCGATTCGACCACACGCAACGCGCCGGCTTCGCTGGTATCACCGATGCTGGCCGACAGTGTTGCCTGCACCTTCGTGCCATCGCGGGACACGTGGTACTGGCGCACGCGCTTGTCCAGCTCAGCCAGCGGCGGCAGGATGTCCTTGCCCTGTGCGTCCTCGCCGTTGTCCCAGGAGTCGGTGACGTAGACGCTGTAGCCATCGGCACGGCGGTCCACCCACAGGCCGTAGGGCTTGCGCAGGTCGTCGGCACCGAAGGTGGCCAACGGAGTGAAGTCCGGCAGCGAAAGCACCTGCACACGGTGGTTGTCGCGCTCGACGATCCACAGCAGGTCATCGATCACCGCGATGCCGTTGGGACGATCGAACTGGCCCAGGCCGGTGCCGGTGCTGCCGACGTCGCGCAGGTGCTGGCCGTTGCTGCCGTCATAGACCACCAGCTTGTCGGTGGTCTTGGCCGTGGCGATCAGCCAGGTCTTGCCATCCGGCGCCTGCCAGGACGCGGGCGAATCGATGTTGTCGGCCGGGGTCATCGGGGTCAGGAAGGCCTCGGCGATGGTCGCCACGTTGCGCTCGACCGGTGCCACAGCGCCGGTCGCTGCAGCCGCTGCCGGCGCCTTGTCCGCGGCCGGCGTGCAGCCGGCGGCAAGAACGGCTGCCAGCGAGGCCGCCATCAGGATCATGCAACGCGCCATCACAGGGCCACCTTCAGGCCCACGGCGTAGGTGCGGCCATATTCCTCCATCTGCAGGGTGCGCGAGCGCGTGCCCTGGTAGAGCTCCAGGGGCTTGTCCAGCAGGTTCTGCGCTTCAAAGTACACGCTTACGTTCGCGTTGAACTTGTAGTCCAGCGAGAAGTCGAGCTGGGTGTTGGGCGCGACGTAGATGTCGAACGCACGGCCCTTGCCGATGCTGTCCAGGTACTCGCTGCGGTACACCGCCGCCAGACGGGTGCTCAGGCCGTACTTTTCATAGCCGATGTGGGCGCTGTAAACGTGCTTGGAGGCACGCGGCAGGGTGAAATCCTCACCGGCGCGATCCTCGATGCCAGCGTCGAATCCGGTATCCAGCCAGGTGCCGCTGGCGCCCACCAGCAGGCCGTCCAGGCCGGCGGGCAGGAAGGCCAGCTGCTGCTGCCAGTTCAGCTCCGCACCACGCACGGTGGCTTTGCGGCCATTGATCGGCTGGGTCACGTCGAAACCACCATAGGCCGGATCATTGGTGCGCACCGTCTCGACGATATAGCCGTCGATGGACTTGTGGAACAGACCGAGCGAAACGATGCCGGTGCTGCCGAGGTACTTCTCCACCGACAGGTCGATGTTCTTCGACTCGTACGGGTCCAGCTCAGGATTGCCCAGGCGCACTTCCTCGTCGCCGCGGCTGTAGCCGACGCGCGGCGAGATATCGCCGAAGGACGGGCGCGAAACGGTCTTGTTGGCCGAGGCGCGCAGCACCCAGTCATCGGCCGCGTCATAGCGCAGGTGCAGGCCCGGCAGTACGTTGGTATAGCTGCTGTTGGCCACGCGCGGGGTTACGGTGTAGCTGCGGCCGTTGGCCGCCACATCGACCTGGTTGCCTTCGGCCCTGAAGCGCGTGTTCTCCACACGCACGCCACCGATGATGCGCAGCGCACCGACATCCCAGGTCCCCATGGCGTAGCTGGCGAAGATGTCTTCACTGGCGGTGTAGTCCTCTTCCAGCGAGGTCATCGCGTTGGCGCCGGCATCCTGCGGACGGGCACTGAACTGGCCACGGTTGGCCGCCCAGTACGCGCGCATCGCGTCCGAATCCATGCCGTCACCCAGGGTGCCGTGGCGGTGATCCGGGGAGCCGGTGGTCCAGCTGGACAGGGCAACCTTCGGGCCGACGCGCAGTTCGCTTTCGTCGACGTTGACGTCGCGGTCGCGCCAGCGCCCCAGCAGGCCGAACTTGATGCTGCTGCTGTCGCCGTCGAAGCGGACGTTGACCTGTGCGCTGTGCTCCTTGTCGTTCACCTGCTTGGGTGAAATCACGAAGCGGTCGAACGCGTAGTTCGCGTTGTCCAGCCACTGCGGATTGTCGAAGCTGTAGCTGGGCATTCGACTGCTCTGGTCCAGCGTACCGTTGAAGGCCTTGCCGTTGAGCTTGAAGCGCGCCTCCATTTCATCGTTCACCCGCTCTTCGGTGCGGGTGAAACCAACCTTGTAATCGACCACGGCGTTGGTCAGCGTGTTCTCGCCGCCCAGGCTGGCCGCGAAGGTGTTCTCTTCCTTGGTGCGGTAGCGCATGCGCTTGTCGATGGAATCCTTCGGCATGCCGTCCAACCGGTACTGGTCGGTACCGGTCTTCACCATCTTGGCGTCATCGAAGTTGAAGATCACCCGCTGGCGGGTTTCGGCATCATCGAACTGGCTGTACAGCGCACGCAGGTAGTACTTGCTGTCCTCGTTCGGGCGCCAGTCCAGGTTGAGGTTGGCGCCGATGCGCTTGCGCTCGATTTCGTATTTGCGGTGCTGCAGGTTGATCGCGGTGACGTCGCCCGGTGCGGCATCGTCTTCGCCGTCGTACTCCACTTCGGTGTTGTCCGATTCGAACGTGCGCTTCTGGTAGTTCACGCCCAGCGCGACGCCGAAGGTGTCGTTGAACACTTCGCTGTAGTTGAAGGCCGCCTTCGGGCTGGTTTCGCCGGACAGCTGCTGGTGGCTGGCTTCGATCTTGCCACGCAGGCTGCGGCCGTCACGATCGAAGGCCGAGGCCGATTCAACCAGGATCGCGCCACCGATGGCGTCGCCCGGCATGTCCGGGGTGGGCGACTTGACCACGCGCAGGCGCTCGGTCGAATCGGACGGAATCACATCCAGCGGCGCCGCGCGGCTGGAATCTTCCGGGGTGCCGATGGCGATGCCGTCGACGCTGACGCTGTTGAGGTTGGCATCCAGGCCACGCACCACCACGAACCGGCCTTCACCCTGGTCGCGGGTCACGCTGATGCCTGGCAGGCGCTGCAGCGACTCGGCCACGTTCTTGTCCGGGTACTGGCCCAGCGCGTCGGAGGACACGGCGTCTTCGATGGCATCGCTGCTGCGCTTCAGGTCGACGGCGCGTACCTGCGATTCCAGCTGTGCACGCACTTCGATGCGCTCCAGATCGGTCGCTGCGGCGGCACCCCCTGCCACGGCAGCGGCAGCGTTTTCGGCCGCCAGCACCGACGGGCTGGCCGTCACCAGCAGCGAGAGGCTGATTGCCAGGCCCAACGTATTCTTCTTCTGCACAGCTATCCCCAACGGTGTAAAGATTGGGTCAGCACGGTATGTCCGGCAGGTTGCATGGGCATGACACCGGTGAAGCCTGGCCTGCCGGACCCGGCTCGGCACCACCGCGCATTCCGCTTAAAATGGGGGCCTCCCCTTCTGCCAGACCCTCCCATGAAGATCGTCGAAGTGCGCCACCCGCTGGTGCAGCACAAGATCGGCCTGATGCGCAACGCCGCGCTCAGCACCAAGGATTTCCGCGAACTGGCCAACGAACTGGGCACGCTGCTGGCCTACGAGGCCACCGCCGACCTGGAAACCGAGCCGCACACCCTGCCGGGCTGGTCCGGCCCGGTCACCGTGCAGCGCATCGCCGGCGCCAAGATCACCGTGGTGCCGATCCTGCGCGCCGGCCTGGGCATGCTCAGCGGCGTGCTGTCGCTGATCCCGGCCGCCCGTGTCAGCGTAGTCGGCCTGCAGCGCGATGAGGAAACCCTGCAGCCGGTGCCCTACTTCGAGCGCCTGACCGGCCGCCTGGAAGAGCGCGACGCGCTGATCCTCGACCCGATGCTGGCCACCGGCGGCACCCTGATCGCCACCATCGACATGCTCAAGCGCGCCGGCGCCCGCCGGATCAAGGGCATCTTCCTGGTTGCCGCGCCGGAGGGCATCGAAGCGGTGAAGGCCGTGCACCCGGACGTGGAGATCTACACCGCCGCGATCGACGCGCAGCTCAATGACAAGGGCTACATCCTGCCGGGCCTGGGTGATGCCGGCGACCGCATCTTCGGTACCCGCGTGGGCTGAGATCGACCGGGTCGGAGCGCTTTCGAAAGGAAGTGCTCCACCTGCTCCAGGCACCTTCACGCCGGCTTTGCGGCAACGGGCGAATGCTCCGCGCACCCGCCCTGCCCTGGAGCCACCATGAAAGCCTCTTTGCTGCTCGCCGCCGCCCTGCTGGTCGGCCTACCGTTTGCCGCCAACGCAGCCACCCCACAGCAGCAGCGCATGGCCGACTGTTCGGCAAAGAACAAAGGGCTGAAAGGCGACGCCTACAAGTCCGCGCAGAGCGCATGCCTGAGTTCGCACGCAGCCGCACCGGCAACCCCTGCCACGCCGCAGGAGCGCATGAAGAAGTGCAACGCAGACGCCGCCACCCAAAAGCTCGCCGGCGACGCCCGCAAGACCTTCATGAGCAGCTGCCTCAAGGCATCGTAAAGACAGCGAAGAAAGGCCCCATCCACGCATGGCGTGGATCTACTGACCGTCATTTGGAACCTGTCCGTCGAATGGGGTCAGAGCCCATTGCCCAGCAACGGGATCCGACCCCGAAAGATCCAACGGGTGTCCCATCCGTCGCCGGAAATCTGTCGAAGGCGGGGCGGTGTCGGATTGCGGGGTGTCAGCCGCATGGATGCGGCTGCCAAGCCTACAAGGACGTACTTGCGGCGTCCCCGCCATCCGACACCGCCCCGCCACCCCACGGATAGCCCGCTGTTGCTGTTGCTGTTGAGGTTGCCGGCCAGCGGCCGGCACTACAGCAGGTGCAGGGCGCAGCCCTGCCGGCCAACCTCACCCCAGCGCGCGCGCCTTCAGTTCGCCCTGCTCATGCAGCGTCACGAAACGTCCCTTCTCATCCCGCCCGACCTGCGCCAGCGCCACCTGCGGATCATGGGTGAAGAACAGATGCACGTTGCGCGCCAGCTTGTCTTCCAGGAACTGTCGCTTCTCGTCGATCAGCAGCTCGGCGTTGCGGTCGTACCCCATGGTGATCGGCACGTGCACCCACGAGCGACCCGGAATCAGATCGGCGCAGAACACCACGCCGCCATGCGCCCCCTCGCCTGTGCGTGCCTGCCCGACGATCTCGGCCAGCATCAGCCCCGGCGTGTGCCCGTCGCTGTAACTGAAACGCACGCTGTGGCCCAGCACCTTCGAATACTCGCCGTCCACCACTTCCAGGCGGCCACTGGCCTGCAGCAGGCCCGGCAGTTCTGGAATGAAGCTGGCGCGATCGCGCGGGTGCGGCTGCAGCGCGCGCTGCCAATGCTGCGCCCCGACCACGTACGTCGCATTGGGGAACAGCAGTTCCGGTTCACGGCCTTCGTGCCACGCGGCCAACAGGCCGCCGGCATGGTCGAAGTGCAGATGGCTGAGCACCACCACGTCGATGTCTTCGTGCTCGAAGCCGGCTTCGCGCAGCGAATCGATCAGCACATGCTGGCTTTCCTGCACGCCATAGCGCTCGCGCATGCGCGGCTCGAAGAACGCACCGATGCCGGTTTCGAACAGCACCGTCTTGCCTTCCAGCGGGCTCGCCAACAACGCACGACAGGCCAGCTCGATGCGGTTGAGCTCATCCGGTGCTGCCCACTTTTCCCACAACGCGCGCGGCGCGTTGCCGAACATTGCACCGCCATCCAGGCGTTGGGTATTACCGCGGATCGACCATAGTTTCATGACGCAATTATCGGTGGCCGCTCGTTAAATAATCGCTAGTGGGAAAATGAAAAACCCCGCCGTTGCGGGCGGGGTTCCCAGGTTTGCGTCCGCCGGGCATGGCCCGGCGCTACCGCCGGATCAGGGAGCCGTCACAATCTGGGCACTGCCGACCGGGTTGCGCGGGTCACTGCCGCCAAACAGTTTGTTGGCCTTGCGGTCCCACTCCACCGTCTGCAGGTTGCCCCACACGTGGCTGGAGCCGCGGCCGCCGGCAGCGACCTCGCCCGGCAGGTCGATCTTGTGGCCCATCGCCTGCAGCTGCTTGATGGTGCCAGCGTCGAAAGCATTGCTTTCCGCTTCGATCAGGTCCGGCAGCCACTGGTGGTGGTAGCGCGGCAGCGCGGCGACCTGCTGCGCATCCAGGCCAGCGTCGTAGCCCAGGATACCCAGCAGCACCATGGTGATGATGCGGCTGCCACCGGGCGTGCCCAGCACGATCACCTTGTCGTCGTTTTCCATGAAGGTGGGCGTCATCGAGCTGAGCATGCGCTTGCCCGGCTTCGGCGCGTTGGCCGCGTAGCCCATCACGCCAAAGGCATTGGGCGTTCCCGGCTTCAGCGCGAAGTCGTCCATCTCGTTGTTCAGCAGCACGCCGGTGCCCTTCGGAATCAGCCCCGAGCCGTACAGCAGGTTGACGGTCTGGGTGGCACCGACACGGTTGCCATCACGGTCGATGATCGAGAAATGGGTGGTCTCGTCATCCTCCAGTGGCGTCGGGTTGCCCGACAGCAGGTCGCTGGGGGTCGCCTTTTCCGGGTGGATGGTGGCGCGCAGGCCCTGCGCGTAATCCTTGCTGGCCAGCACCTTCTGCGGGATCTGCACGAAATCCGGATCGCCAAGGAAGAAGGTGCGGTCACGGTAGGCACGACGCATCGACTCGACCACCAGATGGGTGCGGTGCGCGGCATCCATCTGCTTGATGTCCCAGCCTTCCAGGATCTGCAGCATGCTGGCCAGGGCGATGCCACCGGAGGACGGCGGCGGTGCGGTGGTGATCTTCCAGCCGTTGTAGTTGAAGACGATCGGCGCACGCTGCTTGACGCGGTAGCCGGCCAGCTCTTCGGCGGTCCACTTGCCGCCCGCCTGCTTCACGCCGGCCAGCAGCAGCTTGCCGGTCTGGCCCTTGTAGAAGCCGTCGAAGCCACCGGCCGCCAGGCGCTCCAGGGTCTGCGCCAGTTCCGGCTGCTTGAACAGGTCACCGGTGGCGATCGGCTTGCCATTGCGCAGGTAGACCTCGCGCGTACCGGGATAACGCTCCATCACTTCACGGCGCGAGGCATAGCCCTTGGCCATGCGGTCGTACACCGGGAAGCCTTCACGCGCGATGCGGATCGCCGGCTGCAACGATGCCGCCAGCGGCAGCTTGCCGTGCTTGGCCGACAGTTCGACCAGCGCCGCCGGCAGGCCCGGAATGCCGGCCGACCACGGGCCGTTGACCGAGCGGTCGCGGTCCAGGTCACCCTTCTTGTCGAGGAAGGCCTGCGGCGTGGCCGCGGCCGGCGCGGTCTCGCGCGCGTCCAGCATCACGTCCTTGCCGGTAGCCGCATCATGCAGCAGGAAGAAGCCGCCGCCACCAAGACCGGAGCTGATCGGCTCGACCACTGCCAGGGTGGAGGACACCGCCACCGCCGCGTCGAAGGCGTTGCCGCCCTGGGCCAGGATGTCGACACCGGCCTGGGTGGCCAGGGCGTGACCGCTGGCGATGGCCACGCCATCGGGGCGCTCGGCACGGACCGGGGCATCAGCCCAGGCGACGGAACTCAGCAGCAGGCCGAGCAGCAACAGGGGGCGGGCGAACGACTTCATTCGGATGGGGGCTCCGCATAGAGTTCGGGATGATCGTGCTGCAGTTGGCGCAACTTGGCCAGCAGCTCGATTTCGGTTTCGACGATGTCCGGATCGGGGTCGATGCATTCGACCGGGCAGACGACCACGCACTGCGGTTCGTCGAAATGGCCCACGCACTCGGTACAGCGGGCGGGGTCGATCACGTAGATGGTTTCACCCATCGTGATGGCCTGGTTCGGGCAGGCCGGCTCGCATACGTCGCAGTTGACGCAGAGCTCATTGATTTTCAGCGACATGGCGATACTCCACGCCCGCGCCTTGGGACAAGGACCGGCCTGCGCGGGCGCGCGGGCCGGTCAGGTCATCAGCGGCGCCCATCGCAGGGCGCCGCCCGGGCCGTGCCGAAGCACGACCGCCTCGGCTCGGTCTTACTTGGCTTCGACGAAAATGTACTCGGCACCGGTCGGCTGGACCACGGCCTGCACGCGGGCGTTGTCGGCGGACTGGCCGATGAAGACGACGCGCACGCCCTTCATCGAATCCGGCGAGACATCCTTGAACACGGTCTGGATCATGTCAGCCATCTTGCCCGAGGCCGACGAACCGAAGGCCAGCATGTTGCCCGGCTGCACGCCACGGGCCACGGCCTGGGTCGCGCTTTCGGTCTGGCGCTCGTACTTGGCCTGGAAGTCCGGATCCGATTCCGGCGACAGGTAGTACAGGAACGGGCTGTTGGTGATGTTGCCCATGTTCTGGATGGCCACTTCCTGCAGGTACTTCTTCCAGCCTGCGTCGTCTTCCTTGGCCGGCGCGACCAGCGCCTGCTTGGCTTCGTCGACCGGAGCGGCTTCTTCCTTCTTGCAGGCGGTGAAAGCCAGGGCAAACGAAGCGATCAGCATCGCGCGCATGGTGTTGTTCATGGGTTTCCTCCCGGAATGTTGCGTGTTGGTGTGCGTAATGGAATGCGTGGTGCTACAGGATCTACTGCTGGCCAGGGCTTACGACTGCGCCGACTTCGCTTCGCGGACCTTGCGCAGCGCCTCGAGCACGGCGGCCGGCACGAAGCCGGACACATCGCCACCCAGGCGTGCGATCTCGCGGACCAGCGAGGACGAAATGAAGCTGTGCTGCTCGGCGGGGGTCAGGAACAGGGTCTCGACCTCCGGAATCAGGTGGCGGTTCATGCTCGCCATCTGGAATTCGTACTCGAAGTCGGACACCGCGCGCAGCCCGCGCAGCAGCACACCGCCCTGCACCGAACGCACAAAATGGGCCAGCAGCGTATCGAAGCCGATGACCTCGACGTTGCTGTGGTGGCCCAGGGCGCCACGCGCCAGCTGCACGCGCTGTTCCAGCGGCAGGGCCGGTCCCTTCGAGGGGCTCTGCGCCACGCCCACCACGACCTTTTCAAACAGCGGCGCGGCCCGGCTCACCAGGTCGATATGACCGTTGGTGATGGGGTCGAACGTGCCGGGATAGACGGCGATGCGGCGGTTGGCCACGGTCATGGGCGGTAGCAGATGTTCAGATGAGGTCAAAGTGTAGCAGCGGCGCGGCGGTACAGGGCAAAGCGCACCTCGCGGGTGCCGCCATCGCGGTGCAGCAGCCATTCCGGGGGCAGCACCGGCACGTGGCTGGCCGGCGATTCCAGGTACAGCCAGGCATCGGCGGCCAGGTGCCGCGGCAGCTGGGCCAGCACGTCCTGCCACAGGCCATCGGCGAACGGCGGGTCGATGAACACCAGATCCGCCTGCTGTGCCGGCGCGGCCTGCAGCCAGCGCAGCGCATCGGCCTGGGCGACCGTCACGACGTCACCCGCCTGCAGTCTGGCCACGGCCGCCGACAGGTTGCGCGCCAGCTGCGGGTCGCGCTCGACCAGGGTGGCATGCGCGGCCCCCCGCGAGACCGCCTCCAGCCCCAGCGCGCCGCTGCCGGCGAACAGGTCCAGCACGCGCGCCCCGCCCAGCTTGGGCATCAACCAGTTGAACAGGGTCTCACGCACGCGGTCGCTGCTGGGCCGCAGGCCCGGCAGGGTCGGAACCGGCAGTCGGGTATTGCGCCAGCGCCCACCGATGATGCGCACCTGGCCTTCGTTGCCACCGCGGCCGCTCACAGCCGCCCCTGGCGAGGTTCATTCGAGAATTTCAGCATGAGCGGGATTGTAGTTCGGCCGGGCTGCGCCCGGCACCCGCAGAGGCCGAAGCAACGGCCGAAGCAACGTCAAAAGCTGGCTTCCTGCGGGTTGGCGGGGTGGGTCCGGTTGCGGGGGCCGCCGTAAATCCGTCCATGGAGGCTCGGGGGCGCGCACACGCGCGCGCGCCCCCCCCCCCCCCCCCCCCCCCCCCCCCCGCAG
>NZ_JBEPSG010000026.1:0-59078 GCF_040548715.1 Stenotrophomonas sp. 2694 | reverse complement strand
CCACCGTCATCGGGAAACTGTCGGGGGTGGGGCGGTGTGGGGCTGCAGGACCGTTGGCGCCATGGATGGCGCCATCGAGCCCCCATGGATGGGTTAACGGCGTGTCCTGCAGCCCCGCACCGCCCCACCAAACCCACAGAAATCCAGAGCCGCTGTTGCTGTTGCAGTTGCCGTTGCTTCCAGCGGGTGCAGGGCGGCAAGCCCTGCAGAAAAGCACAACTAGGTCACCCAGCCCGCGATCACCAGCAGGGCCAGCACCGCCAGCCACAGCAGCAGCATCCGCCACACCAGGCTCATCGCATCCCGCAGGTCCGGCAACCGCTGCCACACCGGCAGCAGGCCCGCTTCGGTGTAATCGTGAGCGTCCTCGCGCAGCTCGGCATTGACGCTGGCACGCGCCACCGCACCCAGGAAACCAATGCCACCGGCCAAGCGCTCACCATGCGCCTGGCGCCATGCCTTCCAGGCCGTGTCGAAGTTGCCGACCAGGGCCATCGAGAACGCCATCAACTGTGCCACCGGCCACTCGATCCAGCCCAGCAGCCGCTGTGCCAGCGCCAGCGGCTCCACCGGCACGCGCGCACGCATCGGGCTTTCCGCCATCAGTGCCAGCAGGCGATAACCGAGAGCCCCCACGGGGCCCAGCAGCAGGAACCAGAACAGCACCGCGAACCAGCGCCGCAGGGCGTTGAGCACGGTCGCCTCGACCAGTGAAGGAACATCCTCGCGCAGGCTGCCACCGGCCGACTGCAGGTTGCGTACCGCCGCCTGCCGGGTCGGCGCATCGTCGGCATCGATGATCGCTTCGATGTCGCGGTCCAGATCGCGCGGGCCCCAGCACCAGGCCAGCACGGCCACGCCCAGCAGCAGCGCCGGAAGGCCGAACAGCACCCCGCGCAGCAGCCAGGCGACCAGCGCCATCAGCAGCAGTGGCGGTACGATCGCCAGCGCCACGCCGGCGGCCCCCTGCCAGGCCCGACCACCGCGCGCGTCCAGCCAGCCCAGCCAACGCCGGAAGCCGTCGAAACGGCGCAGCGACGCGGCAGCGGCCGGGGCGACATGGCCAAGGGCCAGTGCCACCAACACGGCGACCAGGGTGGTGAACATGGCAGGTCTCCCTACGAGCGAGCGTTCGGCGTCGCTACCTTACCTGTCGCAGCGCCGCCGTCAGCGGTGAACCGTACTGTAACCGGCAGCGTGTTCAGGTGGCGGCAATGCTGGCGCCGCCGGATGCCGGTTGCTGGCGGTACCAATGCTCGATCAGGCCCCGCGAAATGGAAATCGGCGGTGACAGACGGATGCCTTCTCCATCGTCCTCGACGTCACGCGCGAGGGCCGCGCCAACTTCCTCGGCGCTGAACCAGCGCGCGTCTTCCAGCTCGCCATCCACGGTCGGCACGTCGTCGTGTGCCTGCGCACGGAATCCGACCATCAATGCGCCGGGGAACGGCCAGGGCTGCGAGCCCAGGTACTGGCAGGCGGTCACCCGCACCTTGCTCTCTTCGTGCACTTCGCGCGCTACGGTCTGCTCGAAGGTCTCGCCCGGCTCGACAAAGCCGGCCAGCACCGAATAGCGGCGCGGCGCCCAGTTCGACTGGCGGCCCAGCAACAGCCGGCCCTGGTTTTCCACCGCGACGATCACCGCCGGGTCGACGCGCGGATAGTGCTCGGTCGCGCACTGCGGGCAGCGGCCGACGAAGCCACCCCGGGCGAACGTCACGGCACTGCCGCAGACACCGCAGAAGCGGGTACGCGATTGCCAGTAGGACATGCCACGGGCGTAGCTGAAGGCGGTCGCATCGGCCACGGTCCACAGCAGCGCGGCCTGGCGCAGATCGAGCCGGCGTGGCGCGGTGACCGTCACGCTGGCCGCTTCCACCGAGAACCACGCCTGCTCGCCACGCAGGCCGAGGAAAATCGCGACACCCGGCCCGCCACCGACATCGGCGCCGGTCAACGCCAGCGGCTGGTCGTCATCACCGGTGAAGGCGGTGCCGTCCTGGTCCAGGACAAGAATGCGCGCATCGGGCCACAGGCGCGCCAGAGCATCGGCATCTTCGCGCATGGCATCGGCGCGCTCCAACGGTTCACCCACGAAGGCAAAACCGGAAAGCGGCGAAGGAGAATTGAGCATCCAGCTAGCCTGCCGCCAATCACGGCAAGTGGCAAGCCGCAGACTGTGCAGAAACCCGCCTGTGGTTGCAGTAACGGTCATCCACGCATGGCGTGGATCCAGCGAAGGCAGCGCGCGGGGTGCATGCCCCACGCCCTGCGATTACATGCTGAAACTGCTGCCGCAGCCGCAGGTGGTCTTGGCGTTCGGATTGCGGATCACGAACTGCGCACCGGTCAGGCTCTCGGTGTAATCCACTTCGGCACCCATCAGGTACTGCAGGCTGAGCGGATCGACCAGCAGGGTGACCCCGCTGGTCTGCACCGCCAGGTCATCGCCGGCACGGTTCTCGTCGAACTCGAACCCGTACTGGAAGCCCGAACAGCCGCCACCCTCGATGTACACACGCAATGACAGGTCGGGGTTGCCCTCGTCCTGGATCAGTTCCTTGACCTTGGCCGCAGCGGCCTCGGTGAAGTTCAGCGGCCGATCCAGCGACTGGTAGTCGGGCGCGGCGGCCGGCGTGGCGCCGGGGAGGGAGACGAGCGTGTTCATGGGCTCAGCATGGGGGCGCCGGCGCTGGCTTTCAAGCCATCGCCTCGGCCAGCTTGCGGCGGGCGGCGGTGTCGCCCTTGCCGTCAGCGGACGCTTCGCCTTCCGGCGCCGGCAGGGCCTGCATCGGGGCGCTGGCATGGATCAGCCGGCCGTTCAGCTGGGCACCCGCATTCATTTCCACCACCTGGTAGTGAACATTGCCGTTGACCCGCGCACTCGGGGTCAGTTCGACCTTCTCGGTGGCATGGACATCGCCGTCCAGGCGGCCACTGATGACCACCACCTGGGCGCGGATCTCGCCTTCGATCACGCCATGCTCGGCGAGGGTCAGGGTCGCCGCGCTGGCGCCCTCCTGGGCAATCACCTTGCCGTGGATGCGACCTTCCACGTACAGGCCACCACTGAATTCCACATCGCCACGGATCACCACCTGGTTGCCGATCAGGGCATCCACCACCAGTTGGCCATCACGGCTGGATTTGCTGCTTCCGAACATCTGCCTACTCCCCTTTGCTGGCCGGTGCGCCGGCCTGTTTCCAGTCGAATACCTGCGTGGTGCCCCCCGCACCACTCCCCAATGTCACCTTCACCCGTTGCGGGGTGAAGTCAGCCGGCAGCATCACGCTGCCGGTGAGCTGCTGGAAGTACCGGAACGAGTAATCCTGTCCCGGCACCTTGCTGCGCTGGTGCAGCTCGTCCCAGCTGATGGTGGCCAGCTTTCCGTTCTTCACGCCTTCCACCGTGAAACGCATCTGCCCTTGGCTGATCGCCCCGCGGTTGAGGTTCTGCGTCAGCACCACGCTGTACTGCCAGGTGCCGGCCGATTCCGGGCTGAATTCAATCGAATGGGTGTTCAGACCCTTGCGCTGGCTGGTCGAGCCCACCAGGCGTTCGTAGAAGGCGACGTCAGCGCGCAGGCCGGCGATCTCTTCATCGCGCTCGGCCAGCGAGGACTGCACTTCGTTGTTGGCGGCGCGGCTGATGCGGTCCGACGCTTCCAGCGTGGCCTGCTTCTGGCGCAGTTCGGTCAGCTGCGTCTGCAGCGTATCGGCGCGCTTCTCGGCAGCCTGCACGCGCTGGCCCTGTTCACCGCGCGGCGTGCCCAGCCAGCAGCCACCCAGCACCGCAAGCACCAGGCTCAGCAGCCAGATGCCGGCGATCACCAGCAGGCGACGGCGGTCGGCGGGTGGTTGCGCGGCACCGGGAAGGCGGACCTGCACGCGCATGGGAGGGCGGTTGTTCATGGGTAGTCTCCGTGGCAGCGCCGAAGCGCCGCCAGTACGGCCCCTGGGGCAAACGACGGGCTAGTGTATGACAGGAACGGCAGGTTTCCCCGGTGCCGGCCGGTACCGGGCGGTGGCATTCAGCCACTCCATGGTCGATAGTGTGGCACCCCGCACAGTTCCGCCGCCGGAGCCCGCCATGACCGAAGCCCACCTGTTCGTGATCGGCATCCTGCTGGCCTGGCTGGCCGGCATCCGCGTTTACCTCACCGTATTCGGCGTCGGCATCGCCGGCCTGCTCGGCTGGGTCGACCTGCCACCGGCGCTGCAGGCCACCGAGTCGTGGTGGGTGCTCGGCACGTCGGCGGCGCTGGCCATTGCCGAATTCTTCGCCGACAAGATTCCCGGCGTGGATTCAGCCTGGGACCTGGTGCAGACCCTGGCGCGCGTGCCCGCCGGCGCTTTCCTCGCGGCAGCGACACTGTCGCCCGATGGCGACCTGGGCACCGGCGCACTGGTCGCCGGCGCGGGCGTTGCACTGGCCAGCCATGGCCTGAAGGCCGGCACCCGCGCCCTGCTCAATACCTCACCGGAACCGGCCAGCAACTGGGTCGCCTCTGCGGCCGAAGATACCGTGGTGATCGGCGGCTTGGCGCTCGCGCTGGCGCATCCATGGATCGCGCTGGTGGTGGTGCTGGCCTGCAGCCTGGCCGGCGCATTGCTGGTCTGGCTGGTCTGGCGCACCCTGTGGAAAAGCGTGCGCTGGTTGGCACGTGGCGGCAGCGACGACGGACAACGGCAACCGCGTACCGGCTGATCGGCAGGCTTGTCGCATAATGGCCGCGAACACCAGGAGCATCGATGGCCGCAAACGAATCCGCCGCGGGCCCCCGCCCGGGACGCGCTGAAACCCCTCCGGCCGATCATTGGCAACGTTGGGCCGCCCCCTTGGCTGCGGCAACGCCTGCCGAAGCAGTACCGGCGGTGTCAGAGACACCCGCCCTGTCGGTGCCCGGCGACGGCGCCCGACTGGCGGCTCCGCCGCCCCTGCCCTCCACCGCCGCACTGCCCGAGGCGGGCAACAGTGACATCCCGCCTGTCGATGCCGACTCGCCCTACCGCGTGCTGATCGTCGAAGACGATCGTGCCCAGGCCCTGTTCGCACAGAGCGTGCTGCATGGCGCCGGCATGCAGGCGATCGTGCTCGGCGATGCCGATGGCGTGCAGCAGGCCATCCGCGAGCAACGCCCTGACCTGATCCTGATGGATCTGCACCTGCCCGGGCTGGATGGCATGCGGCTGACCGCGATGATCCGCCAGCAGCCCGGCATGCAGCTGCTGCCGATCGTCTTCCTCAGCGGCGACCCGGATCCGGAGCGCCAGTTCGAAGTGCTCGACTGCGGTGCCGACGATTACCTGAGCAAGCCGATCCGGCCGCGCCACTTGATTGCCGCGGTGGCCAACCGTATCCGCCGCGCACGCGCGCAGGCAGCGACCCTGCCCGGTGCCAACGGTGCACCGGCCACCAGCAACCCGGAAACCGGGCTGCCCACGCGCCACCACGTGCTGCAGCAACTCAACGCGACGCTGGCGCAGCACGACCGCGGTGGCGTGTTCTTCGTGGAAATCTCCAGCGCGCTGGGCCTGCGCGAGCGCTATGGCTATGCGGCCTTCGAGCGGCTGATGGTGCAGGCCGGGCAACGCCTTGCCGAGGCGGGCCATCCGCACCTGCTGGCGCGCCTGAACGACAACAGCTTCCTGCTGCTGGCGCGCAACGCCGATGAGGACAGCCTGGAAGCGATCGCCGGCACCCTGCGTGAGCAGCTGTCCGCGCGCGCCTTCGTGATCCGCGACGACGAATCGGTACACCTGCGTGGCGTGGTCGGCTACGCGCCGCTGTCGCCGGGTTTCGACGATGCCAGCAGCGCCCTGGAAGCGGTCGAACGTACCACCCTGCAGGCACGCCTGCTCAGCGCCGGCGTTGCCGGCCATGTGCATCGCCAGGTCACGACCGAGCAGGAGCACCTGGCGTTGCTGGAAGGCCAGCTCGAGCTCGCTTACCAGCCGATCGTCGCCGTCGCCGGCGGCAGCAGCGCGCAGTACCAGTTGCTGCTGCGCCTGCGCCGGACCGATGGCAGCGTACTGACCGCCGGCCAGGTGATTCCGGCCGCCGAGGCGGCCGGCCGCATCGCCGACCTCGACCAGCAGGTGCTGGAGCATGCGATGGGTCTGCTCGACCTGTATCGCCACGCCACCCAGCCGCTGAACCTGTTCGTCTCGCAGTCGCTGCGTACCCTGCAGCGCGATGCCTTCGCCGACTGGCTGCTGGAATCGCTGCAGCAACGCCGCCTGCCCGGCAGCGCGCTGGTGATCGACGTGCGCCTGCCCGACGCGCTGATCCACACCGTGCCGTTGCAGCAGTTCTGCCAGCGCATGGCCAGCGTCGGTGTGCGCTTCTGCCTGAGCCAGTTCGAACCGGGCAGCGAAGCCTTGGCCCTGCTCACCCAGCTGCCACTGTCGTTCGTGCGCATGGCCGCACGCTTTTCCAGCAGCCACTCCAACCCCGATACGCGCGAAGAACTGCGCCGATCGATCGAGCAGGCGCATGCAGCCGGCCTGCAGATCATCGGCCAGCAGATCGAGGACCCGCAGGCAGCGGCCGCGATGTGGGTCGGCGGTGTCGATTACATCCAGGGCAACATGGTGCAGTCGGCCGGCAGCGACCTGAACTTCGACTTCCACAACGCGGTGCTCTGAGTGTCACCGACGGTCGCGCTGTTGGCGGTACTGGCGCTGGCCATCGTCGCCCTGCTGGTACTGGGCCTGCGATTGCGTTCGCGCAATCGCGCGCTGGCGACACTGCAGCGCGAACGCATCACCCTGACCAGTGAACGCGACCAGCTGCGGCGTACCACCGAGCGCCAGGGCCAGCTGGAACATCAGCTGCTGCAGGCCAAGCAGGCTGCAGAAGCAGCCGTGCTGGCCAAGGGCGAATTCCTGGCCACCATGAGCCATGAAATCCGCACGCCGCTCAACGGCATCCTGCCCATGCTGGAGCTGATTGCCCGCGGACCGCTGGGCGAAGACCAGCGGCAGATGCTGGCCACCGCCTCGGCCAGCTCGCAGCAGCTGCTGCGCATCGTCGATGACATCCTCGATTACTCGCGCCTGGAAGCCCAGGCGCTGGAGCTGGAGATCACCAGCTTCAACCTGCGCGAACTGCTCGATGGCGTGGTGCAGCTGCTGCAGCGCGCCGCCGAGGCCAAGGGCCTGACGTTGAGCCTGCAACTGGATCCGGCCGTGCGCCTGCCGGTACGCGGCGATCCGGTGCGCCTGCGCCAGGTCCTGGGCAACCTGCTGGCCAATGCCATCAAGTTCACCGCACGCGGCCAGGTGCAGTTGCGCGTGCAGCGGCTGGGCGAAGGCCCCGCCCAGCACCAGCTGCGTTTCGAAGTGGTCGACACCGGCATCGGCATCGATGAGGCCCTGCAGGCGCGGCTGTTCCAGTCCTTCAGCCAGGCCGACGCGTCCACCACCCGCATCTACGGTGGCACCGGTCTGGGCCTGGCCATCTGCAAGCGCATCACCGACCTGATGCATGGCGACATCGGCGTGCACTCCACCCCAGGCCAGGGCGCAACCTTCTGGTTTGAAATACCGCTGCTGAAGGTTCCCGGCGACCTGCCGGCGCTGGCCCGCTCGCCGGCAGCGCTGCTGCTGTACACCGCCGATGCACAGCTGCAGCCACGCGTCGAACGCATCGCCGCGCACCACGGCCTGCAGGTGCAGCCGCTGGCCAGCATTGATGAGGCAATGGAACGCCTGCGCGCAGCACCACGCCCGGGCCAGAGCACACCGGCATGGTTGCTGGTCGACGCGCGCCACCGCCGCAATGGCGAGGTGGCCCTGCAGCGCGCCTTGGCCGAGCGCGGTGCCGACGACGCACTGCAGGTGCTGTGGCTGCAGGATGATCCGGTTGCAGCACGGCCGCGCCAGCAGCAGTTGCACAGCACATTCAACGATGCCGACCTGCACGCGCTCCTGGCCCAGCCAACAGCCACTGCACGCCCGGCAGCCCTGCTGGCCAACGCCGAAGACGCCAGGCCGGCCGCCGCGCTGCCACCGCTGGATCTGCATGTGCTGCTGGTCGAAGACAACACGGTCAACCGGATGGTGGCCGAGCACCTGCTGCGGGTCTTCCAGTGCCGGGTGCGCAATGCCGCCGACGGCGAGCAGGCCCTCGCACTGCTGCGCGAAGGTGGAATCGACGTGGTGCTGATGGATTGCCAGATGCCGGTGCTCGACGGCTACAGCGCGACACAGCGCTGGCGCAGGGAGGAAGCCGAAGCGGGGCGCACGCGGTTGCCGATCATCGCGATGACCGCCAACGCCATGGCCGGTGATCGCGAACGCTGCCTGCAGGCGGGCATGGACGACTATCTTTCCAAGCCGATCACGCGTGAAGCGCTGCATGCGCTGCTGCAACGCTGGGGCCGAGTTTCCGTGGATCGCGGCCATGCACCGCTGCCGGAACCCGTGCAACCTGCCGCAACCCCGAGCGTGCCCGACGGCGAAAGCCTGGACGATGAACGAACGCGCGCGATCCCGATTCCACAGCCGGTGCTTGATCGCAGTGTGCTGGATGAACTGCAGGCGGTGATCGGCGATGCCGCCGCGCAGATCGTAACGGTGTTCCTGGAAGACGCACCGCAGCTGGTGCAGCAGCTGCAGCAGGCGGCGCAGGGCAACGACATCGAACGCCTACAGGCGCTGTCACACAGCCTGAAATCCTCCAGCGCCAACGTCGGCGCGCTGTCGCTGTCAGCGGTGGCGCGGCGGATCGAACTCGAAGCCCGCAGTGGCAGCCTGCAGCGCCCTGCCGTGGCAGTGGCGCTGCTGGTGGCGGAGTTCGCCCGCGCGCGCGTGGCGCTGACCGGCTACCTCGCCGGCCAGGCCCGTTGAATCACTCTTCGAGCTTGCTCAGCAAGTACTTCGGCTCACCGATGCGCTCGATCAGCTCCAGCTGGGTTTCCAGCCAGTCGATGTGTTCTTCCTCGGAATCGAGGATCTTCACGAACAGCTGGCGGCTGACGTAGTCGCCGACCGAATCGGCATAGGCCACGGCCTCGCGCAGGGTGACCACGCCATCGCGTTCCAGCGACAGATCGCACTGCAGGATCTCGGTCGGGTTCTCACCGATGCGCAGCTTGCCCAGCGCCTGGAAGTTCGGCAGGCCTTCAAGGAACAGGATGCGATCAGCAAGCATGTCGGCATGCTTCATTTCCTCGATCGATTCCTTGTACTCGTGTTCGGCCAGTTCCTTGATGCCCCAGTTCTTGAGCATCTTGGCGTGCAGGAAGTACTGGTTGATCGCGGTCAGCTCGTTGTAGAGGACCTTGTTGAGGAATTCGATGACCTTGGTGTCGCCCTTCATGGGGATGCTCCTGCACGCTGAAATCGCGGGCACTGTAGCGCCTTGAGCGCGCGCGTGAAGGAACGCGAATCGTGCGCATTGGCCACTGCGGCCAACAATGAAGATCAGGAGAGCGCGGCGTCAACGCGCCGCGAAGCGACTCAGGCGACCTGCGCCAGGCCCAACACCGGCAACGGCAGATCGTGGGTGGCACGCGCCTTGGCCAGCAGTTCGCCGGCCATGTCCAGACAGGAACCGCAGGTCGCGCCGCATCCGGTGCGCATGGTCAGCTCGGCCACCGACGTGACGCCATGGCTGGCGGCTTCGCGGATCTGGTGGTCGGTAACACCGTTGCAGATGCAGACGTACACGGGCGGGAACCAGGGCAGCAGGCCAGTAGCGGCCTGGTCGCTATTCCAATGGAAACGAGAATGGTTGTCAATCAGAGACCTGAACCATTCTCGATACGGTTCAGAGTACCGTCGAATCCACCCGGTACGAGGCGGCTACAGGGACAACAGCCCAAGCGCCAGCACCGGTGTACTGAAGAAGACGATCAGCCACTGCACACCACCACCTGCCGCTCTCAGCCGCAGCAGGTAGTCCGCCAGGAACAGCGCACCCGCACAGGTCGCGAAGGCGAGGCAAACGCCCAGCGCAAGCGGCATCCATGCGATGCCGCCGAGGACCACCACGCTTAACAACAGCCAGGGGAGGCTTGCCAGACGGACAGCCAGTCCCTGCCGGAAATACCCGGCAGAGGTGCGTTGCGACCGTTCGGCCCGCTCTTTGCGCAACCTGCCCGTCAAACTGCTCCCGGTTCACCCTTTGCTTTCCGCGGCCAGTACCCGCCGCGCATGGGCGTGCGCTTCCTGGGCCTGTCGTGGCCGGCCGCGTGGCCTGGCATCCAGGCCTCGGCAGCGCTCTTGGGCATGGCACTGATGCCCTGCCCCGCCACCCCCTGGGCCAACGGCGCCAGATGTCGCAGGGCGCGCGCGTAGACGCCACGCTTGAACACCACCACATGCTCCACCGGATACCAGAAGTCGACCCAGCGCCAATGATCGAACTCAGGCGAGTCGGTATGGTCCAGGCTGACGTGGGCCTCATCACCGGTCAGGCGCAGCAGGAACCAGACCTGCTTCTGGCCGATGCAGACCTGGCGTTCATTGCGGCGGATGGCACGCGCCGGCAGCTTGTAACGCAGCCAGCCCGGTGTCGCCCCAAGCACTTCAACGTGCTCCGGCAACAACCCGGTCTCTTCCTGCAGTTCACGATACATGGCCTCGACAGGCGTCTCGTCGGTGTTCATGCCACCCTGCGGGAACTGCCAGCCATCCCGGCGCACACGTCGTGCCCAGAACACCTGCCCGTCCTGCCGCATCAGCACGATGCCGACGTTCGGTCGATAGCCGTCCGGATCGATCACGATGCGGACTCCTAAGAAAATCTACTGGTTGGGACTATCCCATGCCGTCTGTCGGGCCACAAGCACGATACAAAGGTGTTGACAGTCCTTGTACACATCAGCAGAATAGCGGGCTCACCAAGGCTATGTAGCTCAGCCGGTTAGAGCACAGCACTCATAATGCTGGGGTCGGTGGTTCGAGTCCACCCATAGCCACCACGTTGAAGTTGTTTTTCAACGTGAAAAGTGAGAAAATAGTTACACGTTACATTGCCCCTTAGCCAAGCGGTAAGGCACCTGACTCTGACTCAGGCATCGGTGGTTCGAATCCATCAGGGGCAGCCAAACAAAAAAGAAAAAAGCCTGATCGAAAGATCAGGCTTTTTTCTTTTTTGCTTGGTCACGCATCCCACCTTATCCCCGCGCCTGTCGGCGCGCCCCCTTGAACAACAAGGGGGCTCTCCTCCAGAGAGGGATCCGGGGTCGGATCCTTTTCCAAAGGAAAAGGCCCTGACCCCACCCCATCGCCAGCCGCTGGCCGGCAACCTGGAAATGCGCAGCCCCAGAACGACAAAAGCCCGGCCGAAGCCGGGCTTTTGCTTTTCCAACCAGCGGGCTCCCGAAGGAGCCCGGCCAGGCGCGGTAAATCAGCGCTTGGAGAACTGGGTGGCGCGGCGGGCCTTGTGCAGACCGACCTTCTTACGTTCGACTTCGCGGGCGTCGCGGGTCATGAAGCCAGCCTTGCGCAGCTCGGACTTCAGGGTCTCGTCGTACTCGACCAGAGCACGGGCGATGCCCAGACGGATCGCACCGGCCTGGCCGGTGGTGCCGCCGCCAGCGGCGGTGACCAGGATGTCGAAGCTCTCGGTGTTCTTGGTCAGCTCGAGCGGCTGGCGCACGATCATGCGAGCGGTCTCACGGCCGAAGAACTCGTCCAGCGGACGGCCATTGACGGTGATGTTGCCCGAACCCTTGCGCAGGAACACGCGAGCGGTGGAGGACTTGCGGCGGCCAGTGCCGTAGTTTTGAGTGATAGCCATGATTAGATATCCAGAACCTGCGGCTGCTGTGCGGCGTGCGGATGCTCAGTGCCGGCGTAGACCTTGAGCTTGCGGTACATCTGGCGACCCAGCGTGCCCTTCGGCAGCATGCCCTTGACGGCGGTCTCGATCACGCGCTCCGGGTGGCGCTCAAGCGCCTGGGCGAGGGATTCGGTCTTCAGGTTGCCGATGTAACCGGTGAAACGGTGATACATCTTGTCCTGCAGCTTCTTGCCGGTGACGACAATCTTTTCTGCATTGATGACGACCAGGTAGTCGCCGGTATCAACGTGCGGGGTGTAGACCGGCTTGTGCTTGCCACGCAGACGGCGGGCCAGCTCGGTGCAGAGACGGCCCAGGGTCTTGCCCTCGGCGTCGACGAGGTACCAGTCGCGCTGGACGGTCTCGTTCTTGGCAGTGAAAGTGCTCATGAAGAACTCTTGGTTAGGTCGGGCTCATTGCGGCGAAGGACTCGCCGGAACTCTGCCACGCGTTGTGAAAGGTGGAGCGTAAGGGGCGGCATTGTACGCAGCTTGGCTGGCAGGTGCAACCGGTCCCCTGCCCCGGGTTGGCAGGGGACCGGGGCCGGGCGAGAATCGGGCCTCCCCCGCTCCACGCCGTGCCGCCATGACCGTGCTTCGCCAGACCACCCCGCTGGACCACCTGCTGACCGAGGCGCAGCGCGCCCTGGACACGGTGTTCGGCAACCCGCCGGCCAGCCGCCCCTATCCGGCCACGGACACCGGCGAGCCCGGCATGGACAGCGCCCAGCGTCGCCACGCGGCCGGGCTGATGCGCATCAACCATGTCGGTGAGGTCTGCGCCCAGGGCCTGTACTTCGGCCAGGCCGCGGTGGCACGCGACCCGGCGACCCGCGAACATCTGCTGGAAGCGGCCCAGGAAGAGACCGATCACCTGGCCTGGTGCGCCACCCGCCTGGGCGAGCTGGACAGCCGCCCGAGCCTGTTCAATCCGCTCTGGTACGCCGGCAGCTACACCATCGGCACCCTGGCCGGGCTGCGCGGCGACGGCTGGAACCTGGGTTTCGTGGTCGAGACCGAGCGCCAGGTGGAAGCCCATCTGGACGAACACCTGGTCGACCTGCCGGCCGGCGACCTGCGCAGCCGCGCGGTCATCCGGGTGATGAAGGAAGACGAGGCCCGGCATGCCGAACATGCCGAGCAGGCCGGCGCGCGCCGCCTGCCGTTCCCGATTCCGGGCGCGATGGCGCTGGCCTCCAGGGTGATGAAGACCATTGCCTACCGGCTGTGAGGCCACCTGACGGTAGTGCCGGCCGCTGGCCGGCAGCCCCGCATGGGTCGCCGCAGGTCATGAGGTTGCCGGCCAGCGGCCGGCACTACCAGGGCTTAGTTGGGTGACACCAGCTTCAGGCCGATCACGCCGGCCACGATCAGGCCCACGCAGGCCAAGCGTGCCGGCGACGCGCTGTCGTTGAACAGGTAGATGCCCAGTACGGTCACGCCCATGGCGCCGATGCCGGTCCAGATCGCATAGGCCGTGCCGACCGGAATGTTCTTCATCGCCTGGCTCATCAAGTACAGGCTGATCAGCGCCGACACCACCGTCAGGGCGGTCGGCACGGGTTTGCTGAAACCTTCGGAGTACTTCATTCCAAGGGCGAATCCGATCTCGAACAGACCGGCAAGCAGCAGGTAGATCCAGGGCATGGGTGGGGGCTCCTTACCTTTTTGGGAAAAACGAAACGGCCCGGTGTTTTCACACCGGGCCGTAGGTCGGTACATCGCCGTGGAACTGAAGATTGCGCCAAGCGCAGGCTCCACGGGGCGGGGCGTCCCGCCTGGGTGGCGATGCCTGCCGGCATCGCACATGGGTCACTCAGCCAGGTTGCGGCCGTGGAACAGCTCTTCGATCTCACGACGCAGCAGCGCTTCGATCTTCATGCGTTCCTTGAACGAGATGTTCTTGGCCTTTTCCTCGAACAGGTACTGGTCCAGGTCGAAGTCCTTCAGGTGCATCTTCGTGTGGAAGATGTTTTCCTGGTAGACATTGACGTCGAACATCTCGTAACGCGACTTGATGTTCTTGGCCAGGAAGTTCTGGATCGAGTTGATCTTGTGATCGATGTAGTGCTTCTTGCCCTTCACATCACGCGTGAAGCCACGGACACGGTAGTCCATGATCACGATGTCCGATTCCAGGCTCTCGATCAGGTAGTTCAGTGCCTTCAACGGCGAAATGACGCCACAGGTAGCCACGTCGATATCGGCGCGGAAGGTGGCAATGCCTTCCTGCGGGTGCGTTTCCGGATAGGTGTGCACGGTGATGTGCGACTTGTCCATGTGCGCGACCACGGCATCGGAAATCAACTCCTTGCCGGCCTGCTTCTTGTCGATCACCGGCTCTTCGGAGATCAGGATCGTCACCGAGGCACCCTGCGGATCGTAATCCTGGCGCGCCACGTTGAGGATGTTGGCGCCGATGATCTCAGCGACATCGGTCAAGATTTGAGTAAGCCTGTCGGCGTTGTACTCTTCATCGATGTATTCAATGTAACGCTGACGCTCCTCTTCGGTGCGCGCGTAACACACGTCATAGATGTTGAAGCTCAGCGCCTTGGTGAGGTTGTTGAAACCCTGCAACCTCAGGCGAGGCAACGGCTTGACCACGGCGGTCGATTCCTGTGTAAGAAGGGAAAGGGGGAATTATGCGGCATAAGTGTCTCCAGGGGGAACGTGAAGACGCTCAGGTTCTGGCACACTGTTTGCCCTTAACAATTGCGCTGGTTAAGCTCCGCTATCGACCCCGTGAATCCGTTCATGCGCAGAGGGAGCGCCCCTATCGTGTCAACCGTGCGCCTAGCTAGCAGCCCATTGGCCTTGGACATCGCAACAATCGACCGCTTCCTGGCACACAGCCACCGGCGGCGCTATCCCACCCGTACCGACGTCTTCCGACCCGGTGACCCGGCGGGAACCCTGTATTACGTCATCAGCGGCTCGGTTTCGATCATGGCCGAGGAGGAGGAGGACCGCGAGCTGGTGCTGGGCTATTTCGGCGCCGGTGAGTTCGTCGGCGAGATGGGCCTGTTCGTGGAGTCGGACCGCCGCGAGGTGATCCTGCGCACCCGCACCGCCTGTGAGCTTGCCGAAATCAGCTACGAGCGCCTGCATCAGCTGTTCCTCGGCCCGCTGTCGGCCGATGCCCCGCGCCTGCTGTACGCGCTGGGCCAGCAGATCTCCAAGCGCCTGCTGGACACCAGCCGCAAGGCCAGCCGCCTGGCGTTCCTGGATGTCACCGACCGTATCGTGCGCACCCTGCACGATCTGGCGCAGGAGCCGGAGTCGATGAGCCATCCGCAGGGCAGCCAGCTGCGCGTCTCACGCCAGGAACTGGCCCGCCTGGTCGGCTGCTCGCGCGAAATGGCCGGCCGGGTGCTGAAGAAGCTGCAGACCGACGGCCTGCTGCACGCCCGCGGCAAGACCGTGGTGCTGTACGGCACCCGTTGACCACCCGGTGTCCGCCGGGCATGGCCCGGCGCTACCACAAGACCTGCGCCGGTAGCGCCGGGACATGCCCGGCGGACCGCCGTACGTGCGACGTACCATCGCATGTCCCGCACACCCGCTTCCGCTAGGCTCGATCCATGGAACTGAGCAGCGAATTCTGGTGGTTCATCCTCATCGGCCTTGGCGCACAGCTGGTCGATGGTGCGCTGGGCATGGCATTCGGGCTGGTTTCTTCATCGGTGCTGCTCAGCATGGGGCTGCCTCCCGCACAGGTCAGCGCCAGCGTCCATACCGCTGAGGTGTTCACCACCGGCGCATCCGGTGTGTCGCATCTGGTAGCAGGAAATGTCGACAAACGCCTGTTCTTCCGCCTCGCCTTGCCCGGCGCCCTGGGCGGCGCACTCGGCGCGTACGTCCTGACACAGGTCCCTGGCGACCTGATCCGCCCGCTGATCTACCTGTACCTGCTGGTGCTGGCCATCATCATCCTGGCCCGCGCGGCCGGCCGCTGGATGCCCAAGGGCGAGATCCGCCGGGTGCCGGTGCTGGGATTCTTCGCTGGCCTGCTCGATGCCAGCGGCGGCGGCGGCTGGGGCCCAGTGGCCACCTCCACCCTGCTCGCCCGCGGTGGCCAGGCCAGGACCACGATCGGCACCGTCAACGCGGCCGAGTTCGTGGTCACCCTGACCATTTCGGCCACGTTCCTGCTGTCGATGGGGGTGCAGCACCTGCAGATCGTCGCCGGCCTGCTGATCGGCGGCATGATGGCCGCGCCGGTGGCGGCGGTGCTGGTGAAGCGGGTGAAGGAACGCTGGGTGCTGGTCGCAGTGGGCGTGCTGGTGCTGGGCATCAGCCTGTTCCAGGTAGGCCATGCGCTGTTCGGGTACCTGGGCCGCTGACCGCCCGCCGGGCGTGGCCCGGCGCTACCCGCGTGGGATTCGGTAGTGCCGGCCGCTGGCCGGCAACCTCATGAACTCCGGAAACGCTTGCCAGGTTGCCGGCCAGCGGCCGGCACTACCGGGTCCCTGCCCGGCGCGCAGGCGGGATCGATTACGCCTTGTCGCCACCGCGGTCCACGCAGCCCCAGTTGAGGATGCGGGTGCCGGCCGGCAGCACGCGGCGGAAGAATTCCACCTTGGCCGGCTTCGGGTTGACCACAACCGGCGCTTTCGCCGCCAGCAGCAGCGGCAGGTCGGCGGTACTGTCGGAATAGGCGATGTCGATGTCGCCGTAGCCGCGCTCGCGCAGCATGCGCATCTTCTCTTCGTTGTGGCAGTGTCGGGTCGGCCCTACCCCGCCCAGACGCGGCCCCACTTCGGTGCCGATCACCGGCACGTCCTGGTGAGCGACAAAGGCCAGGATCGCGCGGGCCAGCTCCGGCGGCGCACCGGTGGCCACCACCACGCGGTCGCCCTTGGCACGATGCGCGGCGAACACCTCCAGCGCCTGCGGCAACAGCTTGGCGCGCATCTGCGCCTCGTTGCGCAGCACGTAGGCGTCGATCACCTTGTTGAACTCACGCGCGCGGTGCAACCCGAAACTGCCGATCCAGACATAGACCGAGATACCGGCACGGCGGGTCGGCAGCATCGCCACCATCGGCCCGGCGATCGGGGTGACCAGCAGCGCCGCCAGCATCCGCAGCGGGTTGCGCTTGATCAGCGAGGCGAACAGGTGGGTGCCCGAATCGCCGTCATACAGGGTGTGGTCGAAGTCGAAGACCACCAGCGGCGCATCCTCGCGCGGCGTTGGATAGTGCGTTTTCATGCTGCGAAGAATAGCTGACGCAGACCCTCGCCCGGCTCTTCCACGCGCATGAAGGCCTCGCCGACCAGGAACGAGTGGATGCCGGCATCGCGCATCAGCGCCACGTCCTGCGGGCCGAGAATGCCACTCTCGGTGACCAGCAGGCGATCGCGCGGCACGGCCAGGCGCATGTCCAGGGTGGTCTGCAGCGACACTTCGAAGGTGCGCAGGTTGCGGTTGTTGATGCCGATCATCGGCGCCGGCACCTGCAGTGCACGTTCCAGTTCGTCGATGTCGTGCACTTCCACCAGCACGTCCATGCCCAGCGACATCGCCAGTTCGGACAGCGTGGCCAACTGCGTATCGTCCAGCGCGGCGACGATCAGCAGGATGCAGTCGGCGCCGAGCACGCGCGCCTCGACCACCTGGTAGGCATCGATCACGAAGTCCTTGCGCAGCACCGGCAGCGTGCACGCTTCGCGGGCCTGCTGCAGGTAGACGTCGGCCCCCTGGAAGAAATCCACGTCGGTCAGCACCGACAGGCAGCTGGCGCCGCCGAACTCATAGCTGACCGCGATGTCGGCCGGGCGGAAGTCGGGGCGGATCACGCCCTTGGACGGGCTGGCCTTCTTCACTTCGGCAATCACCGCCGGATCGCCATTGGCCACGGCGGCCTGCAGCGCGCGCACGAAACCGCGCACCGGTGGCGCATCGGCCAGCGCCGCCTGCAGCTCCTCAAGCGGCCGCTGGGCGCGGCGCTGGGCTACTTCTTCGGCCTTGCGGGCCAGGATCGTCTGCAGGATATCGCTCATCGTCGTCGGGTCGGTGCTGGGGCGGTGAGGACGACCATTATCGGCCATCGGGTGGGTCAGGCTGAACCGCGCGCTCAGGCAACCAGCGCGCGGGTGGTATCGACATACTGCTGCAGGCGGGCACGGGCGCTGCCATCGGCGATGACCGCGCGGGCACGGGCCAGGCCGTCGCCGATATCGCTGGCTACGCCGGCCACGTACAACGCTGCGCCCGCATTCAGGGCGACGATGTCCAGCGCCGGACCCGGCTCGTTGTCGAGCACCGCGCGCAGCATGGCAATGGATTGCTCCGGGCCGTCCACGCGCAGGTTGCGGCTGGCCGACATGGCGATGCCGAAGTCTTCCGGATGGATCTCGTACTCGCGCACCTTGCCGTCGCGCAGCTCACCCACCAGGGTGCCGGCGCCCAGCGAGATCTCGTCCATGTTGTCGCGGCCCCAGACCACCATCGCACGCTCGGTACCCAGCTCGCGCAGCACGCGCGCCTGGATGCCCACCAGGTCGGGATGGAACACGCCCATCAGCACCGACGGTGCGCTGGCCGGGTTGGTCAGCGGCCCGAGGATGTTGAAGATGGTGCGCACGCCCATCTCGCGACGCACCGGCGCCACCACCTTCATCGACGGATGGTGGATCGGCGCGAACATGAAACCGATGCCGGTCTGTTCGATGGCCGCCGCCACCTGCGCCGGCTGCAGCTCGATCGCTGCGCCCAATGCCTCGACCGCATCAGCGCTGCCGGACTTGGACGACACGCTGCGGTTGCCATGCTTGGCCACGCGCGCGCCGGCGGCAGCAGCAACGAACATCGCGCAGGTGGAGATGTTGAAGGTATGCGAGCCATCGCCACCGGTGCCGACGATGTCGACCAGGTGGGTGGTATCGGCGACCGGCACGGCCAGCGCGAATTCGCGCATCACCGTCGCCGCAGCGGCGATCTCGTCGATGGTTTCCTTCTTCACGCGCAGGCCGGTGAGGATGGCGGCGGTCATCATCGGCGAGACATCGCCGCGCATGATCTGCCGCATCAGGTCGACCATTTCGTCGAAGAAGATTTCGCGGTGTTCGATGGTGCGTTGCAGGGCTTCCTGGGGGGAGAAGCTCATCGGAATACTCCTTGGATCAGGCAGCCGGGCGCTGCAGGAAATTGCGCAGCAGCGCGTGACCATGCTCGGTGAGGATCGATTCGGGATGGAACTGCACGCCCTCCACCGGGAACTGGCGGTGGCGCAGGCCCATGATCTCTTCGATCGAGCCATCCTCGTTTTCGGTCCACGCGGTCACTTCCAGCGCGTCGGGCAGGCTGTTCTTGTCCACCACCAGCGAGTGGTAGCGGGTGGCCTGGTAACCGTCCGGCAGGCCGGCGAACACGCCCTTGCCTTCATGGCGGATCGGCGAGGTCTTGCCGTGCATGATGTTGCCGGCACGGATGACCGTGCCGCCGTAGACCTGGCCGATACCCTGGTGGCCCAGGCACACGCCGAGGATCGGCGTGGTCGGCCCCAGGCGCCGGATCAGCTCCAGCGACACGCCCGCTTCGTTGGGCGTGCACGGGCCGGGCGAGATGACGATGCGCTCGGGTTTCTGCGCGGCGATCTCGTCCACGCTCATCGCATCGTTGCGCACCACCTTCACCTCGGCACCCAGCGTCTGCAGGTACTGCACGAGGTTGTAGGTGAAGCTGTCGTAGTTGTCGATCATCCACAACATGGTCAGGTTCCGTCGCTTATCAGGAAAATGGCGTACACGTTTTCGGTGTAGGTGATGGGGCCGGCTTCGATGGATTCGGGCAGGCGCGAGCCCGTGGTCTCGATGCTGTTCATCGGCGCCTCGGGCGAGGGCGGCGAAGGCGGCGTCACCAGATCGCCGCTGCTGGGCCAGCTGCCTGCCTGGATGCCGTAGGCGAAGTTCGGCGCCACATCGGAAATGCTGTACAGACCGCGCAGCTGGGTGCCGTAGGCCTTGGCCAGGCCCTGCGCGGACTCGCGGGTCTTGGCTGCGGCCTCGCCCTTGAGTTCACGGCGCAGCGCCACCTCGCCCGAGTACGTCGGGGCCAGGCTGCTGACCTGTACGTTCTCGTTGGCCTTCAGCGCACCCAGCACATCCTGCATCGCCTTCACGCTGGCAAAGCTGGCGCGCAGCTGGCGTGACACGCGCGTACCGATGAAGACCTGCCGGTTCTGCTCATAGCGCGTCGCTGGGCCGACGCGCAGGTTGTCCGCGCGCACGCTGCCGTCCACCGCTTTGTGCTGCTTGAACAGCGCCAGCACGCGGGCGACGTTGTCCTGCACGCGGCGACGCGCGGCATCGGCCTCCATATCGGTCTCTTCGATGTTCAATTGCAGGCCGAACCGGTCAGGCATCACCAGACGGCGCGCCTCGCCCTTCACCAGCAGGTGCGGCTGCGAGGGAATGGTGTTGGCCTGCGCCCAGGCAGACGGGGCCATCGTGGCCAGCAGCGACGACCACAGCAATGCGCTCAGCAGCTTCATGCGGTACTCCTTGTCTTGAATGGAAACAGCGAGGGGTGCTGCGGCGCAGGCCACAGCACGGGGAAACTCACAGGCCCTTGGCGGCCTGGGCGACGGCACGGAACAGCGCGCGGCCCTTGTTCATCGTCTCGTCCCATTCCTTGTCCGGGTCCGAGTCGTAGACGATGCCGGCGCCGGCCTGCACGTACAGGCGGCCATCCTTGATCACGGCGGTGCGGATCGCGATCGCGGTATCGGCATCGCCGTGCCAGCCGATGTAACCGATGCTGCCGGCGTAGACATTGCGCTTGATCGGTTCCAGTTCGCGGATCACTTCCAGCGCGCGGATCTTCGGCGCGCCGCTGACCGTACCGGCCGGGAAGGTGGCGCGCAGCACGTCGGCGTAGCTCAGGCCCGGCTGCAGCTGCCCGGTCACTTCGCTGACGATGTGCATGACGTGGCTGTAGCGTTCGATCACGAACTGCTCGCCCACTTCCACGGTACCGGCTTTGGACACGCGGCCGGCGTCGTTGCGGCCCAGGTCGATCAGCATCAAGTGCTCGGCGCGTTCCTTCGGATCGGCCAGCAGCTCGACTTCCAGCGCCTGGTCCAGTTCCGGCGTGGCGCCGCGCGGGCGGGTGCCGGCGATCGGGCGCACGGTCACTTCACCCACGCCTTCATGGGTATGTTGCAGACGCACCAGGATTTCCGGCGAGGAGCCGACCACCTGCAGGTCGCCGACATCGAGGAAATACATGTACGGCGACGGATTCAGTGCACGCAGCGCGCGATACACATCCACCGGGCGCGCCTTGAACGGCACGCTCAGGCGCTGGCTGAGCACCACCTGGAAGATGTCGCCGGCACGGATGTACTCCTTGCTGCGCTGGACCGCATCGACGAAGCCTTCGCGGGTGAAACCGGAAACGAAATCGGACTCGTCCAGCACGTCGCTGGTGAGTGGTGCCGGATAGCCGGCACCCGGCGCGCGCAGCTTGGCCGCCAATGCGTCCAGGCGCGCTTGGGCCTGTTCAAAGGCGCCCGCTTGGCGCGGATCGGCATGCACGATCAGGTACAGCCGGCCCTTCAGGTTGTCGAACACCGCCAGCTCATCGGAGTGCAGCAGCAGGATGTCCGGGGTGCCCAGTTCGTCGCGGCCGGCCGGCGATGCCAGGCGCGGCTCGATGTAGCCGATGCACTCGAACCCGAACCAGCCGACCAAGCCACCGGTGAAGCCCGGCAGGCCTTCCAGCTTCGGCACCGAGTGAGCACTGCGCAGCGCCTCGACCTCGGCAAACGGATCGGCCACCTCGCGGGTTTCCACCACCTGGCCGTCCTCGCGCACCGTCAGGGTGTGGCCGTGGAAGGCGTACAAGCGACGTGCCGGCAGGCCAATGATCGAGTAACGACCAAAGCGCTCGCCGCCTTCGACGGATTCAAACAGGTAGGTATTGGGGCCGTCGGCGAGCTTCAGATAGACCGAAAGCGGCGTGTCCAGGTCGGACAGCACTTCGCGGACAACGGGAATATGGGTGTGGCCTTCAGCGGCCTGCTGCTGAAACTGAGCGTGCGAGATCAAGACGACTTTCCTTCCGGGACACAGCGTTATGGGGACGGACGACGGCAACAGGCCACCATCGCCACCAACGGCGTGCGGAAGAAAGGGTATGCGGGGTCGTCAGGCTGGACACCCAATGACTGTATCGCAGCTTTGGCCGCAGGGAAACCCTTTGGCGACGGGCGGTTTACGCCGCCCTAGCCCATCCGCCGTGCCTGTTCCTGGGTCTCGTGCACCTGCTGCTGGGCCAGCGACACCCCCTGCGCCTGCTCGCGAGTGGCATTGATCGCGTCCATCTGGGCGGTGCTCGCGCTCAACGGCTGGGCCATGCCCGCCGCCACTTCGACGTGGGCATGTCGACGGTGCGCGGCGTTCAGGTCGGGCGTATCCACCGCGAAGGCGCGGCTGTGGTCGTCGCTGAGCACCACGTGGGAAATGGACTCCAGCCCCTCGCGCTTGGCCTGCACGGCCAGTGCGCCGGCGAGCTGGTCGCTCTGCAGGTCAGGCACCCGGTTGTGGGCGCGGTCCAGCGCGTGGACCCCGGTCTGGGCACCCACAAACAGGGGGTTGCCGGCATGGGAGGGATGGTCGATGCCGATCGCCTGCGCCAAGGGTTCGGCGGCACGGCTGGCCTGCCGGCTTTCGGCGGCAGGCTGGACGTGCGGGGGCCGCTCGACCAGTTTCCGGGCGGCGGCCTCCTGCTTGATCAGTTCCGAGTCCAGGCTGGGGATGACCGTCGGATCCATGCCATGGCGGGCGGTCGCCTCACTGAAGGCCGGCATCATTCCGCGGATGACGCGTTCGGACTTGTCGAGGTTGTGCAGCTTCGCTGCGTCCAACGCCAGGTTGCCGGTCGGCAAGTGGGTCGCAGCGGCAGCCCCGATGCCCACCGCAGCACCACCTACCGCGGACAGTGTGATCGGCGCCTTGTCGGTAATGCCCTTCACATGGGAGGCCACCAGGTCATAGCCGCGGTCAACATGGGCGCCGGCGGTGGCGAACCCGTTCTGCAGCTTGCCAGCGACCCATTGGCCGTCGTGGTTGATGGCGGCGGCCACGCGCTCGCCCGCCGCGCGCGTGCCTGCGGCATCGGCAAGGGCCTGCTTCGTCGCATGCTGCGCATGTTGCTCGCCGTGGTCACGGACGTCTTCGGCCTGCTTGGCAAGCCTGCCGGCGACGTTGTCCGCGCCCACCCGGTCAGCGACCCACGATAGTGCGGACAGGCCATGGGAGCGGGTCTGCGATTCGACGCGGTGCAGGGTGGATTCGATGCTTCCGGTCAGTTCGCGCCCCGAAGCAACCACCGTGCTCGTCGCCCGGGTACCCAACTGCAGGCTGGCCGAGCCCATGTTCACTACCTGGCCGATGACCATGCCCTCGGTCTTCAGCACGCGCTCGACGCCATCGCCCGTTCTGTCCAGCACCTGGGCAGTGGCAGCGCCCGCCCGCTCGACCTGCTCGCCGGCCAGCCGACCGCTACGCATGCCGTAGGCCGTGGCGTGCAGCACAGTGGACAACGGCCCCGCCAGTTCCGCCACCTGGCTGGGCGGCGCCACGTGCGGGCGATCGACGAGCGCCCCTTGCGCATCGCGGGTCTTGGGCTCAAGCAACAATTCCAGGCGCCCTGCCGCGAGCGGAATATCGCGCAGCGCCTGCTGGCCCGGCTGGCTCGCCAGTTGTTCGATGAACTGTGCAGCGGAGGTCTGCGCCCCCGGGGGCAGCATCTCGCGCAGCTTTTCACCGACGACCTTCTGCATGGCCGGATCCTTCAGCACCATGCCCAGCTCGTTGGCAAGCACGCCGTAGCCACGACGCTGCTGCTCGCTCAGGCGGTGCATGCCGTTCTGCACATCGTTCAGCACTTCACCGGTGGTCTGGTAGGTGTGCACGGTCTGCTGCGTATCGAAGGTCGGCAGGCCGTTGTCCTTGGCGAAACGCGCCGGGGTAGCCGGATGCAGGCCGGCGGCGTTGAACGTGGTGGCACGTGCGCCGGTGACTGCGGACGCGGCGGACGCCATGCCGCCACCGAGGGAGTGACCGGCGATTTCGAAGCCACCGGGCAGGCGTCTGTTCATGGCTACGGCAAGTTCCATCGCGCGATCGTAGTAATCGCTGCGCATGCCGATGCCCTGCTGGCCGTTGTTGAGGAAATCCTCGCCGCCGGATTCACGTTTTCCATCGGGCGCCAGAGGGTCAACAATCTCACCCGTAGATCCCTTGTAGACCACGACAGGTTTCGCATCCTCGCCAAAGACGCGCTTGTCCGGGATGTAGATTTCGGCACGGAATCCGGACTCAGGTGGCTGCAGCAGCTTCCGGATTGCATCGTCCGCCAGGTCGATCCCTGCCGCGCGCAGTGCTGCAGGATCCGTGCTTGCACGCGTCCACCCCAAAGGCGGCTCGCCAGCATGCTTGGCTGATTGATACACATCGGAGGCGAGTCCGGACATCTCCCGCGCGTGGTACGTCTCCTGCAAGCGATCTGCTTCTTCACCGTGGCCACTGGCACGCAGCCGCTCGACAAGTTCACGCTGTTCCTGGATTGCGCGGGCCCGCGCCTCAATGTCGGAATCCGTCATGGCAAGCTCCATTCACCTGGTAGGCGCATTTGCGCCGCGACACTTATCGATTACCAGAACCATTTGCTAATGTCACGGCTTGAGCATCATCTGATGCAGCATCAAAGAATCGGCATGCCCATTCATATTATCGAGAATGTGAAGCGACTCCCAATAACGGCGCTTTTCGTCACACTTCTATCTGTAAGTGGGTGCGCCCTGCCGTCAAGCCATGGCGCCGAGCAGTACTTCGACGGGAAAAACCTTGAGCTTGCGATATCAACCGAGAATGGCGATTCGGACACCATTCGGCACCTGATAAAGGACGAAGGCGTCGATCCAGACAAGGTCTTCGCTCGGGATGCTGGCATCCCCTTGGTGGCGTGGCCCCTTCGGGCGAAGAATCTTGATGGGCTACGTGCACTTCTGGACAACGGCGCAAATCCAAACGCACGCGCATACAAGACAGTAGATGGACGCAAGCTTGGCTACAACAATGCAATGGTCTATGCCGCCAAGATGGACGATTCCCGGTTCATTGAGCTTCTGCTGAGACACGGCGGAGACCCCAACACCCGGAACTCGGCCAATGAAACCCTGCTGTTTCAGGCTTTCGTCAGTGGAAACCAGTGGAAGAACATCCAGGTACTGATTGAGAACGGAGCCAACATCAACGAATCGAACCGCGGCCTGGGGGATGACACCGTGCTGAGCTGGTACACGGGAAGAGGCGGATTCGACTACGCCTACTGGTTGCTGGAGCATGGCGCAGACCCGACCATATCCGAGCGCGTGCCCCAGAACTCTGGCAGGACGGCTCGGCAATTGATGGTCGAAGACATTTACTGGGAAATCACCACGCCGGACAACCTGCCGTGGCAGAAGAAATGCCAGCAATGGCTGGCTGAGCGCAACATCCCCCGCCCGCCGATGCCCGACCACATCCGCAGGAAGCGCGAGGCCTTCAAATTCCCGAGCAAGGAAGAAGACATTCCGCTGCTGTAAGGAGCTCTGACATGGACGTTCACCTGCGTCGCATCATTGCGTATCCCGCCCTTCTGGCAGCAGCGCTGTTTCTGATTCCGGGCTGCACGCCACAGTCAACGCATGGTGCCAGCGACTACTTCAAGGGCAAGGCGCTTGAGCTGGCCGTTGCCAGCGAGCAAGGGGATGCCGACAAGATCACGCGCCTGGTAAAGGACGAAGGCGTCGATCCCGACAAGGTCTTCGCTCGCGATGCTGGCATCCCCTTGGTGGCGTGGCCCCTCCTGGCGAAGAATCTTGATGGGCTACGTGCACTTCTGGACAACGGCGCAGATCCGAATGCACGCGTATACAGGACGGTGGACGGGCGCAGGCTTGGTTACAACAATGCGATGGTCTACGCGGCAAAGCTGGACGACCCTCGCTTCCTGGAGCTGCTCCTGAAGCATGGCGGAGACCCCAACACCCGCAACTCAGCCAACGAGACTCTACTGCTGCAGGCATTCCTCAGCGGAAATCAGTGGAAGAACATCCAGGTACTGATTGAGAACGGGGCCAACATCAATGAATCAAGCCTGGACCTGGGCGATGACACGGTCCTGAGCTGGTACACGACGCGAGGCGGCTTCGACTACGCTTACTGGCTACTGGAACATGGTGCTGATCCAGCGATTGCAAAGCCGGAAGGGTCCAGCCAGCCTGGCCGGCAGAAGATGGTCGAGGACATCTACTGGGAAATCACCACGCCGGACAACCTGCCGTGGCAGAAGAAATGCCAGCAATGGCTGGCTGAGCGCAACATCCCCCGCCCGCCGATGCCCGAACACATCCGCAGGAAGCGCGAGGCCTTCAAATTCCCGAGCAAGGAAGAAGACATTCCGCTGCTCTGATTCCTGTCTCAGCTGCCGGAAAGCAGCACGCAGTCATCCGGCAGATGCATCCGCACCCTGCCCGCCACGCAGTCAATGCGGAAGCGGCGTGCCTGCACCGGTTCGCCATCCAGGTTCAGCGTCAACGGCTGCGGTGCGTCGATCTGCAGCCACGGCAGCTGCGCGCGCGTGGCGACACGTTCCAGCGCCGCCTCCTTGCCGCCGGTCAGCATCTGTCCAAGGGTGGCTGCGACTTCACCCTCCAGTTCCGGCACCACGGTGACGTCCAGCAGGCCGTCATCGATCAGTGCCTGGGGGCACAGCTGCTGGCCGCCACCGGCCTGACGGCCGTTGCCGATACCCAGCGCGATGAACCCACCTTCCCACTGGAAGTCCGGCCCGCTCAGGCGTGCGGTGATGGGTTCGATGCGGCCGAGCTTGGCTATACCGGTGATGACATAGGCCAGTCCGCCGAGCATCTTCTTCAAGCCGGCATCGGTTTCCACCGTGACCTGGGTACCGAAGCCACCGCTGGCGAGGTTTGCGCACCACCATGGCTTGCCGTCGGCATCGACGCGCAGCAGGTCCATGGGGCGTGGGTGGCCGCTGGCAACCAGTGCGAAGGCCTCCTGCGGCTCCACCGGAATGCCGGCAGCGGTGGCGAAATCGTTGGCGGTGCCCATCGGCACCAGCGCCAGCGAAGGCAGCGCCTCAGCCGGCTCGTCGCGATGGGCCAGCGTCTCGGCCACCGCGCTGAGCGTGCCGTCGCCGCCGGCCGCCACGATCACGTCCACGCCGTGGTCGATGGCTTCGGCGACGTAGCGCTCGGCATCACCGTCTTCCCAGGTCACCCGCACTTCCAGCTGCACGCCGCGTTCGCGCCAGTGGCCCACGGCCTCGCGCAGGTCATCGTTGCCTGCGGACTTGCCGTTGAGGATCAGGCGCCAGCGGGGGGTGCTCATGCGGTGCTTCCAGGGAAGGGCGGCACAGGCTAGCAACCGCGCGTTCGGGGCCAGTGAAAGGCGGCGGCCACCGTTCAGGTCAGGGCGCTGGGCTCGCCCGCGCGGCATGTCATGCAGGTGTCATCGGCCACCGGGAAAATGGAAGGCCATAGCAGGGACGACGGATGGAGGCAGGATCAGCCTCCCACGCATGCAGCAAGGCCACGCCAGCGTTTGGCGTGGCTTTTTTTTTCTGCGCGGCGCTGCATATCGGCTTACAGGTAAGCCTCGATGGGACCGTGCAGGAGGCAGCTGTCGAAGGCATCGATGCTGCACAACATCGCTTCATCAATTGCGTACTCCTGCAACAGAAGGTTGAGCGCCGGGATTCCGGTCACGAACCTGCGTTCCACCCTGGTCTGCGCGTCCTGCATGGCGTAGTCGTAGTCGAAGCCATAGGCGGTCTCGGTGAAGCGTGCGGCATGGGTGATCATGCGCAGCTCGTAGGTGTCTTGTTCGCCAGAGATGACATGGGCGAAACAGCGCAACCCGGTGTCCGCCGAAGCCAGCTCCGCTGCCAGTGCCCATCCCTTTTCAAGCGCCGCGAATGGCCGCGGCGGCGGCGATGGGTGGCGGCGACGCCAAAGCATCATGGCGCGTTCCACGTCATGGCCAGCGGCCTGCAGCTCGATGGCGGCCTCGGCGACCCCCAACCCTGTGCGGTGCCCGTAATCGGCCACGAGCTGATCAACCACCAAGGCGTGCGCCTGTGACAGGTCACCGCCGGCAGCCTCCAGCGCCTGCCTGCAGACAGCAATCGAGGCCGGCAGCCGCTGGCGGAGTGCGGCAATGGCGTATTTCATCGGCACACCAGTCACCAGGACACGGCCTACCCGGCGAATGCCTTCAGCGCCTCACCTTCCAACCGGTACACCGTCCACTCGTCCTGCGGTCTGGCGCCGGCTGCGGTGTAGAACTCGATGGCCGGCGTGTTCCAGTCCAGCACTGACCATTCGAAGCGACCACAACCTTCAGCTACCGCCTGGCGGGCGATGTACTTCAGCAGCGCTTTGCCCGCGCCGGAGCCGCGTTTTTCCGGGCTCACGTACAGGTCTTCCAGGTAGATGCCCTTGCGCCCCAGCCAAGTGGAATAGTTGTAGAAATACACCGCGTAGCCGATGGCTTCACCGTTGGCCTCGCAGACCAGCGCGCAGGCGGTGGCGTCGGCGCCGAACAGGCTTTCGGCGATGCCGATCTCATCGGTCTGCACCGACTGCTCGGCCTTCTCGTAGATCGCCAGTTCGCGGATGAACCGAAGGATCAGGCCGGCGTCGGCGACGGTGGCCGGGCGGATGTTCAACAGTGCCATGGGCGAAGAGGGAACGGAGGGAATTGAACGAGCTTAATCCCCTCCGTCCCCTTTTTGTCAGCGCGCTGCAGCGACGTTGGCACGCATCTGCGCGATCACGTCCTGGTAGCTGGTCTTGGCGTTGAAGATGGCCGAGCCGGCGACGAACGTGTCGGCGCCAGCGGCGGCGATCTCGCCGATGTTGTCGGCCTTCACGCCACCATCGATCTCCAGGCGGATGTCACGGCCGCTGGCATCGATCTTCTGGCGCACCACGCGCAGCTTGTCCAAGGCCGACGGAATGAAGGCCTGGCCGCCGAAGCCCGGGTTGACCGACATCAGCAGCACCAGGTCGAGGTCGTCCAGCACCCAGTCGAGGATGTCCACCGGGGTGGCCGGGTTGAGCACGATGCCCGGCTTGCAGCCCAGCGAGCGGATCAGCTGGATGGTGCGGTGCACGTGGCGGCTGGCCTCCGGGTGGAAGCTGATGTAGGTGGCACCGGCCTCGGCGAAGTCCGGGATGATGCGGTCGACCGGCTCGACCATCAGGTGCACGTCGATCGGCGCGGTGACGCCGTGCTTGCGCAGCGCCTGGCAGACCATCGGGCCGATGGTCAGGTTGGGCACGTAGTGGTTGTCCATCACATCGAAATGGACCCAGTCCGCACCTGCGGCCAGGACGTTGTCGACTTCCTCGCCCAGGCGGGCGAAGTTGGCCGAGAGGATGGAAGGAGCGATGAGGCAGTTGGACATGGCCGGGGCCTTCGGAACGGGGAAAGGGGTCTCCCGCCCGCAGGCGGGGCAATGGGGTCAGCGCTTGCGCAGGGTCTTGATGCGGTCGTAGGCAGCGTTGATGCGCCGCGACTTCTGCTCGGCCTGCTGCTGCAGCTCCGGGGCAGCGCCGCCCAGCTTGTCGGGGTGGTACTGGGAGATCAGCTTGCGGTAGGCGCGCTCGACCTCGGCATCCGTGGCCTCGGAGGTCAGCCCCAGCTCGCGGTACGGGTTCTCCTTGTTCAGGCGGAACCAGTCGCTGTCGAAGGCATGCCCCAGCAACAGGCCGACCACCGCGCCGAACAGCGGATTGGGCCGGAACAGCAGGGCGCCGGCGATGAATCCGAGCAGTTTTCCGTACCAGCGCATGGCGCTCCGGGGTCGGCCGACGAAATGGACGCTCATTTTACGTCACAGCGGGCCCGGACCGCTTTACACTAGGCCGCCCGCTGACCAGTTGCGGGCCCGCCGGGTCCCCTGGGCAGCCGTCTCGACGAAGCCCCAGGAGTGCCCGTGCCAACCACGCTGTTGCAATCCGATCTCCCCGGCCTGCCCTTGCGCCACCGCGGCAAGGTGCGTGATGTGTTCGATATCCCGCGCGAGCGACTGCCGGCCGGTACCCCACCGGGGGACTACCTCTTGATGGTCGCCACCGATCGCCTGTCGGCGTTCGATGTGGTCCTGCCCGACCCGATCCCGGGCAAGGGCGAGATGCTCTGCCAGGTGTCCAACTTCTGGTTCGCCAAGACCGCGCACCTGATGCCCAACCACCTGACCGGCATTGATGTGGCCAGCGTGCTGCCCGATGGCGTGGACGCGGCCCTGTACGCCAAGCGCGCGGTGGTCACCCGCAAGCTGAAGCCGGTACCGGTGGAAGCTATCGCCCGTGGCTACCTGATCGGCAGCGGCTGGAAGGACTACCAGCGCACCGGCAAGGTCAGCGGCATCGAGCTGCCCGACGGCCTGCGCCAGGCCGAGCAGCTGCCCGAGCCGATCTTCACCCCCTCGACCAAGGCCGCCGTTGGCGACCATGACGAGAACATCGACTTCGACGCGATGGTGAAGACGGTCGGTGCGGAGATGGCCGAGCGGGTGCGCGACGCGACGCTGCGCATCTACAAGTTCGCGGCCGATTACGCACGCGAGCACGGCATCATCCTGGCCGACACCAAGTTCGAGTTCGGTACCGACGCCGACGGTCGCCTGTACATCATGGACGAGATGCTGACGCCGGATTCCTCGCGCTATTGGCCTGCCGACGAGTACGAAGTGGGCACCAGCCCGCCGAGCTACGACAAGCAGTTCGTGCGTGACTACCTGGAGACGCTGGACTGGGGCAAGACCGCCCCGGGCCCGAGCATCCCGGCGGAGATCATCGAGCGCACCCGCGCCAAGTACGCCGAGGCGCTGCAGCGCCTGGCCGGGATCAGCGTCGACTGATTCCCCTGCGCCCCCGGCCCGCGTGGCGGGGGCGTTCTGAGTGCGGTAGTGCCGGCCGCTGGCCGGCAACCTCGGCGAACTTGCAGCCAGGCACGGCCTGGCTCTACTGGCGGTTGGTAGTGCCGGCCGCTGGCCGGCAACCCCGCGAACATCCAGCCAGGCATGGCCTGGCTCTACTGCCGGCCCCGGCCGGGGTATGCTGGCCACATGCAGACCAGCACCCAGCTTGCGCGTCCGATCGACCGCTATTTCGCCAGCTACTCCGACGACCACCGCAATGTGGTCAACCAGCGCATCCACGTGGTGGCGGTGCCGGCGATCCTGTGGTCGGTGGTGGCCCTGCTGTGGTGCGTGCCGCCGCTGATCACCTGGTTCCAGTACGGCATCTGGTCGGCGTTCGCGATGTTCAGCGCGTGGTGCTTCTACAACAAGCTGTCGCGTCCGCTGGGCATCGGCATGCTCATCCAGTTCTTCGTGTTCGGCTGCCTGTGCCGACTGCTGGAAGCGGAAATCGGCCTGCACAACCTGCGCTCGCTGGCCATCGGCGTATTCGTCGTCGCCTGGATCGCGCAGTTCATCGGCCACAAGTTCGAAGGCCGCAAGCCCAGCTTCCTGACCGACCTGACCTACCTGCTGATCGGCCCGGCGTGGGTGATGGCCAAGGCCTATCGCAAGCTCGACTGGCGCTACTGACCAGCGTCGCCGCGTCGACGCCTTGGTTTCCTGAACGGGCAGATCCCGTCACCGACACTGCACGGCGGGCCTGCCAGCCTGCCGCGGTGACCTCCTCACCTTGCCCCGCCCAGCGGCGGCGGTCCCTGTGCGACAGGGGCTGCGCTGTCCCTGCGTGGGCGTAGGGTGGACCTGCCCACCGGGTCCTGATGGGTCATCCGCGCGGCATGCTGCATCGCAGAAAAAATGAATCAGCGCACGTTACATGCAATTGATCGCTGTTCAATGGGTTTCGGCGACATTTGGCAGCCTGTTATGCTCCCTGACCTGCTCGTGAATCATGGATTCCCTGCATGCTCCCCAGCCTGCCCCTGCTGCTGGCCCTGCCGTTCCTCATGGCAGTGGCTGTCGCAGCCTTCCCCCGTAGTTCGCGCTCGACTGCTGCCTGGCTGGCGGCGCTGGCGCCGTTGGGCGGGCTGGCGATCCTCGCCTGGCTGACCCCATCGGTGCTTGATGGCCAGGTGGTGCGCACGATGGTGCCGTGGCTGCCGCAGATCGGCCTGGACTTCACCCTGCGCCTGGATGGCCTGGCCTGGATGTTCGCGGGGCTGGTGCTGGGCATCGGCGCGCTGGTGGTGCTGTATGCGCGCTATTACCTCAGCAGCCAGGACAACGCGCACCGCTTCTATACCTACCTGTTGCTGTTCATGGGCGCCATGCTGGGCATGGTGCTGTCGGGCAACCTGTTGCTGCTGATGGTCTTCTGGGAAATGACCAGCATCAGCTCGTTCCTGCTGATCGGTTTCTGGTCGCACCGCCAGGACGCGCGCGAGGGCGCGCGGATGGCGCTGGTGATCACCGGCGGCGGCGGCCTGGCGCTGCTGGCCGGCGTGCTGCTGATCGGCCGCATCGTTGGCAGCTTCGACCTGGACGTGGTGCTGGCCGCCGGCGAGCAGATCCGCGCCAGCGCGCTGTACCCCTACGCCCTGTTCCTGGTGCTGGCGGGCATCTTCACCAAGAGCGCGCAGTTCCCGTTCCACTTCTGGCTGCCGCACGCGATGGCCGCCCCCACCCCGGTGTCGGCCTACCTGCACTCGGCCACCATGGTGAAGGCCGGTGTGTTCCTGCTGGCGCGCCTGCATCCGGCATTGGCCGGCAGCGATCTGTTCTTCTACACGGTCAGCGGCATCGGTGCGATCACCCTGCTGATCGGTGCCTGGAACGCGATCTTCCAGCATGACCTGAAGGGCCTGCTGGCCTATTCGACGATCTCGCACCTGGGCCTGATCACCCTGCTGTTCGGCCTGTCCACGCCGATGGCGGTGGTCGCCGGCGTGTTCCACATCATCAACCACGCCACCTTCAAGGCCTCGCTGTTCATGGCCGCCGGCATCATCGACCACGAGACCGGCACCCGTGACATGCGCAAGCTGGGTGGCCTGCGCAGGCTGATGCCGTTCACCAGCGCGCTGGCGATCATCGCCTCGCTGGCGATGGCCGGCATCCCGCTGCTCAACGGCTTCCTGTCCAAGGAAATGCTGTTCGCCGAAGCGCTCTCGGCGGGCGACACCGACACCATGCGCACGGCGGTGTCGATCGCCGCGCTGCTGGCTGGTGTGTTCGGCGTGGCCTACAGCCTGCGCTTCGTGCACGACACGTTCTTCGGCAAGGGCCCGCATGGCCTGGACCGCGTGCCGCACGAACCGCCGCGCTGGATGAAGGTGCCGGTGGAGATCCTGGTGGTGATCTGCGTGGCGGTGGGTATCGCCCCGGCCGTGACCGTGGCCCCGGTATTGCACGCGGCAGCCGCCTCGATCCTCGGCAGCGCGATGCCCGAGTACAACCTGTCGATCTGGCATGGCTTCAACCTGCCGCTGGCGATGAGCGCCGCTGGCGTGGTCGGTGGCGTGGCCCTCTACTTCGGCCTGCGCAAGCTGATCGATCTGCACGCGGTAACCAACACCACGCCGGGACGCAACGTCTTCCACCACCAGCTGGACCTGCTGTCGGCCGGTGCGCAGCGGTTGACCGCCGGCATCGCCAACGGCAGCCTGCAGCGCATGCTGCTGGGCCTGGTGCTGGTGGCGATCGTGGTCGCCGCCGCGCCCTACATCGCCAACCCGGCCTCGCCGGAATGGACCAGACCGCAGCCGATACCGCTGCTGGGCTGGGCGTTGTGGCTGGTGATGATGTCCTGCGCGGTGGCGACCCTGCGCATGTACAAGCAGCGCCTGCTGGCCGTGCTGCTGGTCGGCGGTGTCGGCCTGATGGTGGCGCTGACCTTCGTGTTCCTGTCCGCACCGGACCTGGCGCTGACCCAGCTGCTGGTGGAAATGGTGACCCTGGTGCTGATGCTGCTGGGCATGAACTACCTGCCGGCACAGTCCGGCCCGGAGCGGCCGCGCTGGCGCAAGCGCCGTGATGCGCTGATCGCGATCGTGGCCGGTGCCGGCCTGGGCGCGCTGGCCTACAGCGCGATGACCCTGCCGCCGAACACCATGGCCGGCGAGCTGCTTGCCCGCGCCCTGCCCGAGGCGTACGGCCAGAACGTGGTCAACGTGATCCTGGTCGACTTCCGCGGCTTCGATACCTTCGGCGAGATCACCGTGTTCGGCATTGCCGCACTGGTCGTGCATGCGCTGCTGCGTCGCACGCGGATGGCGCCGGAGCAGATCATGCCCGGTCCGCCGATCAAGCTGCCGGTGCCGGCCGATCTGGCCCAGATCATGTTCCCGCTGACCCTGACGGTCTCCATCTTCCTGTTCCTGCGCGGCCACAACGCGCCGGGCGGCGGCTTCATCGCCGGCCTGGTGCTGGCAGTGCCGCTGCTGATCCAGTACGTGATCCAGGGCACCGCCTCGGTGGAGTCACGCTTCGGCTTCGACTACATCCGCTGCATCGGTACCGGCCTGCTGATCGCCATCCTCAGTGGCGCCGCGTCGATGCTGTTCGGCGTGCCGTTCCTGACCAGCGGCCACCTGGACCTGCACCTGCCGTTGATCGGCGATGTACCGCTGGCCAGCGCGATTGGTTTTGATATCGGCGTGTACCTGGTGGTGTTCGGTGGCGCGATGCTGATGCTGTCGATGATGGCCACCGTCAAACCCTCGCGGACGCGCACCGCGCGCAAGGGCGAGATCGACCTGCAACGCCGCTCGGCACGAACGGGGGAGATGCACTGATGGAACTGGCCCTGGCCTCTGCGATCGGCGTGCTGACCGCCATCGGCATCTACCTGCTGCTGCGCGCGCGCAGCTTCGATGTGATCCTCGGCATGACCTTCCTGTCCTACGCCACCAACCTGCTGATCTTCGCCGGTGGCCGCGTGGTGCAGGGCAAGGCGCCGGTGCTGCAGGAAGGCGTGGAGAGCCACCTGGGCAACTACACCGATCCGCTGCCACAGGCGCTGGTGCTGACCGCCATCGTCATTGCCTTTGCGATGACCGCCGTCAGCATCGTGCTGGCCATGCGCAGCCGTAGCGACAACCACAGTGACCACGTGGACGCGCACGAGCCGGACGACGATGCACCGCCGCGCCGGGGCGAGGACCGCGCATGAATCATCTGGTGATCCTGCCGATCCTGGTACCGCTGCTCGGCGCTGCGCTGTCGCTGTTCGTCGAACACCGCCGCTATGGGCCGAAGGTGCAGCGCGCCGTGGCGTGGACCGCGCTGGGCGCGCTGGCGGTGGTGGTCGGCCTGTTGTTCGCCGACACCGCTGGCGGCGACATCCGCGTGTACCTGCTGGGTGACTGGCCGTCGCGCCTGGGCATCGCACTGGTGGCCGACCGGCTGTCGGCGTGGATGCTGCTGACCACCCTGCTGCTGGCCATCCCCTGCCTGCTGCATGCGTGTTCGGGTTGGGACCGGCGCGCACCGCACTTCCATGCGCTGTTCCAGTTCCAGCTGGTCGGCCTCAACGGCGCCTTCCTGACCGGCGACATCTTCAACCTGTTCGTGTTCTTCGAGGTGATGCTGATCGCCTCCTACGGCCTGCTGCTCAGTGGCGGCCGCGGCCTGCGCATGCGCATCGGCCTGCACTACGTGGTGTTCAACGTCACCGCCTCGACCCTGTTCCTGATCGCACTGGGCCTGCTGTACGCCTCGCTGGGTTCATTGAACATGGCCGAGCTCTCGCAGCGCATCGCCGAAGTGCCGCCTGCGCAGCTGACCCTGGTGAAGGCGACGATGGGCCTGTTGCTGCTGGTGTTCTGTGCCAAGGCCGCGCTGATGCCGCTGTACCTGTGGTTGCCCGAATCGTATGCGCGTGCGCCGGCGGCGGTGGCGGCGCTGTTCGCGATCATGACCAAGGTGGGCCTGTATGCCGTGCTGCGCATCCAGATGCTGTGGTTCGGCGAGGATGCGGGGGCGATGGCCGGCTACGGCCGCGACTGGCTGCTGTGGGCCGGCGTAGCGACGCTGGTGCTGGGTGGCCTGGGCGCGTTGGCCGCCGCACGCCTGCGCGTGCTGATTTCGTATCTGGTGATCGTCTCGGCGGCCACGTTGTTCATCGCCTTCTCGGTGGGCACGCCTGAGGTGCTGTCGGCCGGCCTGTACTACCTGCCGCACAGCAGCTTCGTCGCCGCCGCACTGTTCCTGGTCGCCGACCTGATCCGACGCCGCCGTGGCGGCGCCAGCGACCGCAAGGAAGTGATCGCACCGATGCCCGGCAAGGAGACCCCGGCCGTGCTGTTCCTGATCGCAGCGGTGTCGGTGGCCGGCCTGCCGCCGCTGTCCGGCTTCCTGGCCAAGGCCGCGCTGTTGGCCGGCATGCCGGCGCAGTACACCGGCGCGGTGTGGACCGCAGTGCTGGTCAGCAGCCTGCTGGTCATCATGGGCCTGACCCGCGGCGGCATCCGCCTGTTCTGGCGCGTGCCGCTGCCCGATCCCGATGCACCGCCACCGCGCAAGGCACCACTGCGCCGTGTGGAGCTGTTCGCCGCCTGCATCCTGCTGGCGTACGGCATCGGCATGACCTTGTTCGCTGCCCCGCTGATGCAGCACACCGACGCCATCGCCACCCAGCTGCTGCAGCCGGGCGACTACGTGCAGCAGTTGCGCGCGACCACGCCGGAGATCCGCCAGCCATGAGCGCCAAGCGTTCCCCGATCCGCCGCCTGCTGCCCTCGCCCGCGCTGAGCGTGATGGTGGTGGTGTTCTGGCTGTTGATGTCCGACAGCTTCACGCTCGGCCAGTTCCTGCTGGGCCTGCTGCTGGGCGTGGTCATTCCGCTGTTCGCCGCGCGCCTGGACCGCGAGTTCGCCCGCATCGGCACCCTGCGGCCGCTGCCGAAGCTGCTGTTCGTGACCCTGTGGGACATCCTGATGTCCAACATCCGCGTGGCCATCCAGGTGCTGGGCCCGGAAAAGAACATCCACCCCGGTTTCATCTGGCTGCCGCTGGACATCGCCAACATCCACGGCATCGCCGCGCTGACCAGCATGATCACCCTGACCCCCGGCACGGTGTCGGCCGCCCTCAGCGACGACCGCAAATTCCTGCTGGTGCACGTGCTGCACCTGGAAGACCCGCAGGAGCTGATCGACACGATCAAGCGCCGTTATGAAGCCCCGTTGATGGAGATCTTCCCATGACTGGATTCCAGATCATCCAGACCACCCTGGTGGTGTGCATGCACGTGGTCGGCCTGGCCATGCTGCTGGCCACCTGGCGCCTGCTGCGCGGGCCGACCGTGCCCGACCGCATCCTTGCACTGGATACGCTGTCGGTGACCGCCATCGCCGAGTTGATGCTGTTCGGCATGTACCTCAATTCGGCGATCTACTTCGAGGCGGCACTGATCATCGCCATGCTCGGCTTCGGCAGCACCGTGGTGCTGAGCAAGTTCGTGCTGCGCCGGGACATCGTCGAATGATCACCTTCATCCAGATCGCGCTGTCGATCCTGCTGCTGTTCGGCTGCTTCTTCATCCTGGTCGGCGCACTGGGCCTGGTGAAGCTGTCCACCTTCTTCAAGCGCCTGCACGCACCGACCAAGGCCAGCACGCTGGGCGTGGGCTGCGTGCTGGTGTGCTCGGTGTGCTACCACATCTTCCTGGGCCAGGACCCGCAGCCGCGCGAGCTGCTGATCACCGTGTTCCTGTTCATCACCGCACCGATCAGCGCGCACCTGATGGCCAAGGCGGCACTGTCGCTGCTGATGGAAACGCGCCCCAGCCTGCCGGGCAACGAGCGTGCCGAAGACGAGCAGCTGCCCCCGCCGGAACCGGAGCGGGAAGAGGAAACCACCGCGCGTTGACGGTGGGTGCCGACCGTTGGTCGGCACGACCCCGGATAACCGCCAGTAGAGCCAGGCCATGCCTGGCTGCGAGTTCGCCGAGGTTGCCGGCCAGCGGCCGGCACTACCTCAGACCGGTGTGACCAGCGCGATTTCCAGCCCCAGCCAGGCCACGAACGCGCCCAGCAGCACCGCACCTTCGATGCGGCTGATGCGCAGGTCGCCGCGCAGCATCGGGTACAGCACCAGTGCGAAGGCCAGCACCGCCGGCAGTTCCAAGCGCACGAACGAGGCTGGCAACGCCAGCGGCTGCAGCAGCCCCATCGCACCGATCACCAGCATCAGGTTGACCACGCTGGAGCCGAGCACGTGGCCCAGCACCATGTCGCCGTGACCACGGCGTGCTGCCGCGACCGCGGCCGCCACCTCCGGCAACGCAGTGCCGATCGCCACCGGCAGCAGACCCACCAGCAGCGGCGTCCAGCCCAGCGCGGCGCCGAAATCAGCGGCGGCACCGACCACCAGGCGCGCGCCCCAATACAACGCCAGTGCGGCAACCAGCAGGCGCAGTACGTTCAACGGCAGGCTGGTGCGGCTCAGGGCTGACTCGGCAATGATCGCCTGTACCTCGGCGCTCTCATGGCGTCCGCGACGCAGCAGCAGGAACTGCACCACCACGAACCCGGCCACCAGCACGCCGGCCTCCCAGCGCAGCAGGCGGCCATCGAGTCCGAACACGATCAGCAGCAGGCCCGCGGCCAGCAGCCCCCACCACAGCACGGCCTGCAGGCGCGCGCGCAGCAGCAACGGCGCCACCATCGCGGCCACCGCCAGGGTCAGGCCGAGGTTGACCACGCTGCTGCCGACGGCATTGCCCAAGGCCAGCTCCGGCTGGCCCACCACCAGCGCGCGGGCGTTGACCGCCAGCTCCGGCAGCGAGGTGGTGATACCCAGCAACAGCAGGCCTGCGGTGAATGCACTGGCGCCGAAACGCTGCGCCAGGCCGGACACGGCTTTGACGATGGAGTCCCCACCCAGGGCCAGCAACAGCAGGCCGAGCAGGAACCAGGCAATGGCAATAGCGATCATCGGGCGCTCCCCAGCGGTCGTGGCGCGATTCTACGCTCGGCCCACCCGCGGCGGGTGAGCCGAGGATGGCCGATCAGCCGCAGCCTTCGGCGTAGTCCACCTGCGGGGTCCTGCCGACCCGCCAGGCGCCGACCTTGCCGTCAGCGCCGAGGGCGAAATCGATGATCGCCGCTCCGTCCTGCGCCGGGCGCACGCGCAGGTGCTGGGCCTTGTCGTCGTACTTGTCAGGACCGACGTCGGCGCGCTCGGGATAGAGCACCTGCAGCTCGCCCAGGGTCATGCCGACCCGGCCGCCACCGGGAGCGACGATGGACGGGCTGCGTACATCGTAGCGGACCAGCTTGCGCGCCTCGAACATCAGGCGCGGGTCTTCGGCCCCCTGCGGGCGCAGGAAGTAGCAGCCTTCATTGGCATCGTCGGCAGGCAGCGGCTTGCCCGTGGCGTCGGTACCCAGACCCTGCAAGGGGGTGCCGAAGCCACTGCGCACCTCGGCGATGCCTGCGCCCAGCGTGGCGCCGCCGAAGCCATCCAGGCGTGCCGGGCTGTCGCTGCGCGGATCCACCGGCGAAGCGGTGGCCAGATCGGCGTCGGCGGGAACGGAGGCATCCTTCGCCGGTGCGGTGGCCGCGGGCGGCGCTGCCGGTGCGGCGGTGTCGGGACTACGGTTGCAGGCGGCCAACGACAACAGCAGCAGGCCGGCCATCGGGAGATGCTTCATCGGTGCGGATCCTTGGCACAGGGTGGGTGCACGCTACCGCAGCCGGCGTGCAGGCGCTGCATTGTCATCCCGGTTTCATCGCCCTCATTCAGGCTGGGCGAGCACCGACTTGGCTGTCCTCCCCATGCAACCGCGCAAGACCGACCTCGCCCGAACCGCGCTGCAGGCCCACCGCGCACCGCTGGACATGCGCCAGCGACGCCTGCTGATCCTGTGTGATGGCCAGCGCAGCATCGCCGAGCTGACCGCACTGCTTGGGCAGGACGCGGCAGCGATGGTGATCCAGCTGATCCAGGGCGGCTACCTGGTGACCGCTGCGGACGCACCCGCCTCCACGCCACCTGCGCCGGTTGCGATGGCGGCTCCGCTGGCGCCGTCAGTCACTGCCGCTTCTGCGCCGGTCGAGCGCCGCCGCTCGCTGGTCGCCGCGCGCATCTATGTGCTGGGAATCCTGGAGATGCAGCGGCATCCCAACGCAGCGGCGCTGTTCCGCGACCTGCAGCAGGCGCGTGCCGAAGGCGAGGTGCTGCGGGTGATGCAATCGGCGCTGCAGGTGCTGCCGGCGCTGACCTCGGAAGGGTACTGCCAGCGCGTGCGGCAGCGGCTGATGGAGGCGCTGCCGGTGGAGCATTGCAGCGCGTTCGCGGCCATTGCCTGAACCGGGGAACAGCATCCACGCATGGCGTGGATCTACTACATCACGTGCCCGGATGGATCCACGTCACGCGTGCACGCGATATCGCGCTTTCCGGTAGATCCACGCCATGCCTGGATACGGTATCGTGATTCCCGATAGATCCACGCCATGCGTGGATGCGGACGATCAACGGAAATTGTTGCGCAGGCCGTTCCAGCACTGCTGGTAATCGCCCTGCAGGTGGCTTGCTGCCAGCGCCTGCGCGGTCGGGCGGATCACCCCGCGGGTCTCGAACATGAAGGCCATGGTGTCCTTGATCACATCCGGCTTGGACAGGTCCGCATTGGAGGCTTTGTCGAAGGTCGGGGCATCCGGACCGTGGCCGCTCATGCAGTTGTGCAGCGACGCACCGCCCGGCACGAAGCCTTCGGCCTTGGCGTCGTAGGCACCATGCACCAGGCCCATGAACTCGCTGGCGATGTTGCGGTGGAACCACGGCGGGCGGAACGTGTTCTGCGCCACCAGCCAGCGCGGCGGGAAGATCGCAAAGTCCATGTTGCTGGTGCCCGGGGTGTCGCTGGGCGAGTGCAGCACCAGGAAGATCGACGGATCCGGGTGGTCGTGGCTGATCGAGCCGATGGTGTTGAAGCGGCGCAGATCATAGCGGTACGGCGCGTAGTTGCCGTGCCAGGCGACCACGTCCAGCGGCGAATGATTGATCGGCGCACGCCACAGGCGGCCGTCGAACTTGGCAATCAGTTCGAAATCGCCGTCGACGTCTTCGAACGCGGCATGCGGAGTCTCGAAATCGCGCGGATTGGCCAGGCCGTTGGAACCGATCGGGCCCAGGTCGGGCAGCTTCAGCAGTGCGCCGAAGTTCTCGCAGATGTAGCCACGGCTCGGGCCATCCGGCAGCTCGACGCGGAAGCGCACGCCGCGCGGAATCACCGCGATCTGCTGCGGTTCGATCTCGATCACGCCCAGCTCGGTCAGCAGGCGCAGGCTGCCCAGCTGCGGCACGATCAGCAGTTCGCCGTCGGCGTCGTAGAAGTAGCGGCCGACCATGTCACGGTTGGCCGCGTACAGATGGATGCCGACACCGGCATGCGCGTCGGGCGAGCCGTTGCCGCCCATCGTGTACAGGCCTTCGACGAAATCGGTGGGCAGTTCCGGAAGCGGCAGCGGGCTCCAGCGCAGCTGGTTAGGCGAAGCCGGCTGCGCACTGAAATCGCACTGCAGCTGCGATTGCGCAAAGGGAGTGAACTCACCGTGGGTAACCGCCGGACGGATCCGGTACAGCCAGCTGCGGCGATTGCTGCCGCGCGGTGCGGTGAATGCGGTACCGGTCAGCTGCTCGGCATACAGGCCATGGGCCACCTTCTGCGGCGAGTTCTGGCCGACGGGCAGCGCACCGGGCACGGCCTCGCTGGCGAACTCGTTGCCGAAACCGGACTGGTAGCCGCGGGCGGTGATGGAGGGAGACATGGGGGTTCCTGGAAGCCTGGGGAAAGCCGCCGGGCATGGCCCGGCGCTACCGGTGGAGAAGGTGCCGTTGTGGAAACCTTACAGCACGCCGCGGCGGATCTGGTCGCGTTCGATGCTCTCGAACAGCGCGGTGAAGTTGCCTTCGCCGAAGCCTTCGTTGCCCTTGCGCTGGATGATCTCGAAGAAGATCGGGCCGATGCAGTTCTGGGTGAAGATCTGCAGCAGCTTGCGCTGGTGGGTTTCCGGGTCGGCGTCGATCAGGATCTTGTTCTTCGCCAGGCGGGCGACGTCCTCACCGTGGTTCGGCACGCGCTGGTCGATCACATCGAAGTAGGTCTCCGGCGTGTCGAGGAAATCCACGCCCTGCGCGCGCATGGCTTCGACCGTTTCGTAGATGTTCTCGGTGAAGCAGGCGATGTGCTGGATGCCCTCGCCCTTGTACGCATCCAGGTACTCGTTGATCTGGCTCTTCGGGTCGGACGATTCGTTCAGCGGAATGCGCACGATGCCATCCGGCGCGGTCATCGCCTTGGACACCAGGCCGGTCTTCAGGCCCTTGATGTCGAAGTAGCGGATCTCGCGGAAGTTGAACAGGCGCTCGTAATAGTCCGACCACTGCTGCATGTTGCCGAAGTACAGGTTGTGGGTCAGGTGGTCGATGAAGGTCAGGCCGAAGCCCTTCGGGCGCAGCTCGGCGCCGGCGATCAGCTCGTAGTCGCCATCGAAGATGCTGCCGGCTTCGCCGTAGCGGTCCACCAGGTACAGCATGCAGTCACCGATGCCCTTGATGACCGGGGCGTTCACCGCCTTGCTCTCCGGCTTGAAGGCGATGGCTTCGGCGCCATTGCCCAGCGCGGTCTGGTAGACCTCCGCGCCCGGCTTCTTGAAGCGGATGGCGAAGCCGCAGGCGCACGGGCCGTGCTTTTCAGCGAAGTCGGCGGCGAACGAATCGGGGTCTTCATTGACCAGGAAGTTGACGTCGCCCTGGCGATAGACGGTAATCGGACGCTGCTTGTGCTTGAGCACCGCGCTGAAGCCCATCTTGCGGAAGTACTCGTGCAGCTCGGCACCACGGCCGGCCGGTGCGGCGAATTCGACGAACTCGAAGCCGTCGATGCCCATCGGGTTTTCGAAGGTGGTGACCTGCATGCCGGGGTTGGGATGCGAGGCGGACGGGACTGCGGTATTCATGGCGTGGCTCCGAATCGGTGCCGCATCGGCACAAACCAGGTGCGGGCGGGGTTGGACCCGGCGAGAATGCAGGGTACGGACCCAACACTTATAGTTACACTTGAAACCACCAGCAAGGTGCACCGCAACATGAGCCCCGCCGATCCCGTTTCCACCCGCCTGCGTGCCTCCCACGTCCTGCTCGACCTGGAACAGTTCCTGCCGTACCGGCTGAGCGTGCTGTCCAACCGGGTCAGCGGCAACATCGCCAAGCTGTACGGCGACCGCTATGGCCTGGCCATTCCGGAGTGGCGGGTGATCACCATCCTGGCGCTGTACCCCGGGTCGTCGGCCAGCGAGGTCTCCGACCGCACGGCGATGGACAAGGTCGCGGTCAGCCGCGCGGTGGCCCGCCTGCTGGAGCGCGGTTTCATCAAGCGTGAGACGCATGGCGATGACCGCCGCCGTTCGGTGTTGGCGCTGTCGGCGGCGGGGTTCGAGGTATACGAAACGATCGCGCCGATGGTGATCGAGATCACCCGCAAGCTGATGTCGGTGCTGAGCGAGGAAGAGGAGCAGGTGCTGGAGAAGCTGATCCTGCGCCTGGCCGGCGATGGCCTGGAGCGGATGGGCGAAGGGGTCTGATCCCTTCGGGGCGGCGCCCTCGCCGCCCTTGGTAGGTGTCGACCTTGGTCGACACTTGGATCCACGCCACGCGTGGATGATGTCGCGGGCTGCGCTGTGAGGGATCCGGCGCAGGCCATTGATGACGTGCAACGCGCGGTGTTCATGGCCCGCCGACGAACGGTCTTTCGGCCGGGTTCGACTCAACGTGTCGCGTTTACCACCTGATGTTTCGGCATCGGGCCGGTAGAGTCATGACCGACGGAGCGGCTGTATCGACATTCGCGTATTGAGTGGCATTGCCTATTGGACGGCGGGCTGCACAGGCCTGAGGGTGGGAACGCAGCGGCGCTCCGCTGCCGGGGTTGAAAGCCCGTCACTCAAACGCGTAACGACGCTGCACCCATGGTGCCCATCTTACGGTGGGCGCCATTCTGCAGCCGGGTCTGCCCTATGGCGGGCGGTGCGTGGGGCCTGGTGCCCACCGTTTTCGCGTTTAAGCGGTCTTTCAACCACGCATCGCCTGCCGCCTTCCCGGCGGCCCGCCACGGAGCTTCGCCATGACACGCCCCCATCACCCCACCACCGGGCCCATCGACCGCGATGCCGACCTGCAGCGCATCGATGAGGCCTTGGCCACATTGGAAAACGTCACCGAGGCCTGGCTTGAGCATCATCGCCTGAAGGCCTGCCAGCCAGGCCTGCTGCTGTCGTTGAACCGGCTGCTTGACCTGACCAGTCTCGCCAAGGGCTATGCCAGTGCGTTGCGGGTGATTGCCGAGCCCTGACCCTGATGGAAAGCACCTCATGGATGACACACCGCGCCCCACCCTGCCGCATACCAACGACCTGCTGGCTGATATCCGGACACTGATATCCACGGCCCGCGCCGGAATGGTCAGGACCGTCAATGCCGAACTGACGCTGCTTTACTGGCGTATAGGACGTCGCATCCATGTCGATCAGATGGGTGGACATCGGGCACGCTATGGGGAGGTCCTGTTCAAGCGCATCGCAAGAACGCTGTCTACCGAGTTCGGCGGCTCGTTCGGTGAAAAGAGCCTGCGCAGGATGGTGCAGTTCTCCATCGCATTTGCCGACGAGCAGATTGTCGTATCACTGCTACGACAATTGAGCTGGACCCATTTCATCGCGCTGATTCCGCTGTCTGATCCACTCAAACGCGACTTCTACGCCCAGATGGCCAGCACGGAAGGCTGGAGTGTCCGCATGTTGCGCCAGCGCATCGATTCGATGCTGTACGAACGCACAGCACTCTCCAGCCAGCCCGAACAGACAATCGCCAATGAGCTGTCGGCGTTGCGCAGGAACCAGCAGCTCTCCCCGGGCCTGGTCCTGCGCGACCCGTACGTACTGGATTTTCTCGGGTTGAAGGACTGCTGGGACGAACAGGAACTGGAAGGCGCCATCCTGCGTGAAATGCAGGGGTTCCTGCTTGAACTCGGGGCAGGCTTCAGTTTCGTCGCCCGCCAGAAACGCATCCAGATCGACGACGATGACTTCCATCTCGACCTGTTGTTCTACAACCGCCGCCTGCGCAGGCTGGTGGCCGTCGAATTGAAGATCGGTGACTTCAAGCCAGCGTACAAGGGCCAGATGGAGCTCTATCTGCGTTGGCTGGATCGTTATGAACGAGAGGAAGGGGAAGAGGCGCCGCTGGGCATCATCCTTTGCACAGGCAAGAAGGCAGGCCAGATCGAGTTGCTGGAGCTGGACCGCTCAGGCATCCATGTGGCGGAGTACCTGACCTCCCTTCCCTCCCGGGAAGTCCTCAAGCAACGACTGCAGGCCGCCACCGAGCGTGCCCGGCAACGCATGGAACTCACTGCTGAAGACATCGATCCCTAGCCTCCACTCAGCAAGGATCGACAGATCCACGCCATGCGTGGATGACCCACTCGATCAGCTCAGATGCTTGCGCCGCGCATGGATCCACGGCACGGCAAGCGCGCCGATGGCGCCACCGGCAAAGCCCAGCGAGGCAGCAACAGTGGCCGCTTCGACCGCCCCGGGCAACGCCAGTGCGGCAGTGACCAGCAGCAGCGACGGCAGGCCGACGAAGGTGCCCAGGAAGAACGGCCAGCGCGGCGACCAGGTGTTGAGCTGCAGCAGGCTGACCGGCTGCCACGCTTCGGACGACGCATCTTCGGCGATCTTCGCTACCACTCTGCCCAGATCCACTTCCGGCAGCAGCTTGCCCGGACGGGCGGCGGCAATCGCCTCGGCCACGGCCTCGACGGGCGGGAAGCTGCCCGGCCACGCCACCGGTGCCGGCACGCCATAGGCGGTCAGCAGCGGCACGCTCAGCCATGGCGCCACCAGCGGGCGCAGCCTGCGCCGCCCATGCACACACCAGATCTGCGGCTGGCCGTGTGCGGTCACGCTGTACAACGCCAGCTCGCTCGGCGGCGGGTAGCCCAGCATGGTCACCCGGGCCGCCAGGCTGTCCTGGTCCATCGCACGCAGGAAGCCGGGACGGCTGCGCCCTTCCTGCATCCAGGCCAAGCCAAGCGCGCCGACCAGATAGGCCTCGGCGACATCCTTGCTGCCCGCGTTGGCGCGGTCATCACTGGCCAGGTACCAGGCCAGTGACTTCGGTTCGGGCACATCGACCAGGCCCCAGCGGCTGTCGTCGCCCAGCACATGGCGCACCGGCAGGCGGGCCGGTGCGGTTTCACCACGCTCAGCGGGCTGCAGGAACGGCAGCACGCCCTGCACGAAACTGGACAGGTCGATCGCACGCACGCCGTTGCCGTGCCATTCCGGCGGCAGCAGGCCGGCCAGCTGTCCTTCGGCGGCGAGTCGATCCAGCCGCGCCTTCTGTTCCACCAGCTTCTGCACCGCGCCTTTCAGCACCACGTTGTCGGGCAGGGCAATCTGCGGCAGCCGATGCCGCGGCGGTGCCAACTCCAGCGTGTCGTCGCCGGTGCCGGCGTCATCCAGCAGGGCTTCCTGCGCAGGCAGGCTCACGCCATCGGGTGCCTCTCCTTCGGCCAACGGGCTGGCAGGTTCGGGCAGGCGTTCGGCGTGGTCGCTGTGCATGGGCGCTCCGGTCGCGCCGGGTGGCGCAGTGAGGTCCTTGCCATTAACGGCCGAAGGGTAATGATCTGTAGATCCACGCCACGCGTGGATGGCCAGGCAGCGCACCGTGGGCCGCCGGGCACTGTCCAGCGCTACCGGTCAGGTGCCCACTGCTTGAGGAACGCCATCACGCGTGCGGTCTGCACGGCATTGCCCTTGCGCATTGCTTCGCTGGGCTGCGGCGCCAGCAGGGTGCCGTCGGCATCGATCACCAGCAGGTGCGGGTGCTCGCCTTCGAGCGGCGGGAACTGGCCGAGGAACGCCGCGTTCGGGTTCTCGGCGCTGTCGTTGACCTTCACCCACACGTAGTGGGCATCACGGAAGCGGCGCAGATCGCCATTGCCTTCCACGGCTTCATCCAGCGCATGGCAGGGCTCGCACGCGGCGTTGCCCACTTCCAGGATGATGCGCTTGTTGCCGCGCTGGGCCTCGACCTTGGCCGTTTCCAGGTCGGCAACGGGATTGCGGGCCGGGTCGAACTGCGCGCCAAGCCCGGCAATGGCGGCGATGTCGGCCGCCGCCGGGGTGTTCCCCGAGGCCACCGGTTCGCTGGGGTCAGCGACCGGTGGCTCGGTGGGGCGGGTGTCGAGGGGCTGCGTGGGCTCGGGGGCCGCGGGAGGTTGAGGCTGCGAACAGGCGCCGATCAGCGCCGCACACACCACTGCCACCACTGCACCACCGAACGTTGTACGCATGCCCACTACCCTCTCATTACTTCACGCCATGCATCAGCTTGTTGATCAGCGGCGCGACCAGGAACAGGACCACACCCGAACCGATCAAGGCCCAGAACCCGAAGGTATACCCCTTCAGGGCCGATTCGACCGTCATGCCGCCTTCACCGCTGACCGCACCGGCAAAGATGCCCGACAGGTTGTTGCCGATGCCGGTGGACAGGAACCAGCCGCCCATGCCGAAACCGACCAGGCGCACCGGAGCCAGCTTGGTCACCATCGACAGGCCGATCGGCGACAGGCACAGCTCACCGACCGACTGGATGACGTAGACCATGAACAGGGTCCAGAACGGGATCTTGCCGTCCACGACCATGGTCGACAGGGCGAACATCAGCAGGGCGAAGGCCGCGCCGTTGAACAGCAGGCCGAGGCCGAACTTGCGCGGAATGGACGGATTGGCGCGGCCCAGGGCCACCCAGATCCAGGCGATGATCGGCGCCAGGGTGATGATCGCCACCGAGTTGACCGACTGGAACCACGCGGTCGGGAAGGTCCAATCACCCAGCTGGCGGTTGACGATGTTCTCGGCCAGGAAGGTGAAGGAGCTGCCGGCCTGTTCGAAGAACATCCAGAACATGACGTTGAAGGCGAAGATGATCAGCATGGCGATCACGCGGTCGCGCTGCACCTTGCCCTCGCGGATGCCTTCCACCAGCAGCAGCACGGCCAGCGCGGCAAACATCACGCCGAGGATCCAGGCCAGCGCGGTGGCGCCGGTGGCGAGCAGGAAGTAGGCCACCGGAATGGCGAACAGCGAACCGACCAGCACCATGACGATGCGGCCGAAGCCTTCGGCACCGGCCGGCGGCGCGCCGATGCCCTTCAGGCCGGCACGACCGATGTAGAACCACACCAGCGAGATCAGCATGCCCACGCCGGAAGCGATGAACACGACCTTGTAGGACGGCATTTCCGAGGTGCCGAAGACCTTGCGGGCCAGGTACTCGGTCAGCACCGGAGCGATCATCGCGCCGATGTTGATGCCCATGTAGAAGATGGTGAAGCCCGAGTCGCGGCGTTCGTCCTTCAGGCCGTACAGCTTGCCGACCATGGTCGAGATGTTGGGCTTGAACAGACCGTTGCCGACGATGATGGTGGCCAGGCCGAGCTTGAAGATGTGCTCCTGCGGCAGCGAGATCATGAACAGGCCGACGGCCATGATGATCGCGCCGGTCAGGATCGAGCGCTGGTAACCCAGTACCCGGTCGGCCACGTAACCGCCGAAGATCGCTGCGGCGTACACCAGCGCCAGGTAGGCGCCGTAGATGCGGCTGGCGTCGCCTTCACCGGCGGCGTTGCCGTTGTAGAACTGGGCAACGATGTACAGCACCAACGCCCAGCGGATGCCGTAGAACGCAAAGCGCTCCCAGAACTCGGTCATGAACAGCATCCACAACGGGCGCGGGTGGCCCATCGTGGTGTTGAAGTCCGGCAGCGCCGGCTCTGGGGTGTTCGCAGTGGCGTTTACGCTCATGCGGAATTCCTGGTTCGGTGGATGGAGGCACGTCCGATGTGCGGTGAAGCAACGCGCGAGGATCACCGACTTCTGGCGTTCACGTCAAATACACGCCGTTTGAGGCAGGTCGCGGCCTGCTCGCTGAACTTGCATCTGAAACGATCCAGCCAGCCGCGGGCGGCCAAGCTGAATGGGGATCAGGCCAGATCCGGCGGGGGCGCGGCCTGCAGGGTGGTGCGTACCTGGAACAATTCAGGGAAGAAGGTCAGTTCCAGCGCCTTGGCCAGGAAGCCCACGCCGGACGAGCCGCCGGTGCCGCGCTTGAAGCCGATCACCCGCATCACCGTGCGCATGTGGCGGAACCGCCACAGCTGGAAGGCCGTTTCCAGGTCCACCAGGTCCTCGCACAGCGCGTACTCGCGCCAGTAGCGGTCGGTGTCCTGGTAGATGCGTTCGAAGACCGGCTGCAGGCTGTCGTCGGCCACGTGTGGCTGGGTCCAGTCGTGCGCCTCGTACACCGCCGGCACGGCGTGGCCGAAGCGGGCCAGGTACTTCAGGAATTCCTCGTACAGGCTCGGCGCCTCCAGCACGGTGCGCAGCTGCGCCTGCCCGGCCGTGTCGTGCTCGAACACCTGCAGCATCTGCGCGTTCTTGTTGCCCAGCAGGAACTCGATGTAGCGGTACTGCAGCGACTGGAAGCCCGAGGACGGACCCAGCACGTCGCGGAAGCCCAGGTACTCGGACGGGGTGAGCGTTTCCAGCACCGACCACTGCTCGGTCAGCTGGCGCAGCACCTGCTTGCTGCGCGCCAGCACCTTGCGGCACTGCCAGACCTCATCGCGCTGCAGGAAGCCGATCGCCGCACCCAGCTCGTGGCCCAGCAGCTTCAGCCACAGCTCGGAGGTCTGGTGCTGGATGATGAAGAGCATCTCGTCGTGATGCGGCGGGTTGGACAGCGGCTGCTGCGCGCTGAGCAGCTGGTCCAGCCGCAGGTAGCCGCCGTAGGTCAGCCGCCCCTGCAGATCGGTGTGGATACCGGCTTCGAGATCGCGTTGGTTGTTGTCGACGGACATGGGCGGGACCAGATCGGGGGCGGCAAGGGTAGCGCGTTGCCGCCGCGCTGGCAGCCGCGATGACCGTACCGGGGCGTGCGGTAGGCCTGTGGAACGGTGGTTGCGCGTGGAACCGTTTGCGCCGTTCTACTGGCGCTCAGCCCAGCGTCGCTTGTGATGCTTTGCAGCAATGGCTGAATACGTTGAAGTTATTGGCATCATGCGCCCGGAAGGGGGTACAAAGGACGGTGGTCCGTGCTGCGCCGCAGGACGGCTTTTTCGTACGCATTCCTTAACATGGCGATTCATATCATTTGTAACTTCTCTGTCGAAGGTGCAGTACGCAATGACGGTTGCCGCTGAGTTCAAGATCGAATACCTGCAGTATCTGGACACGGACGGCACGCTCGTCCGCGATGACCTGCCCGAAGCCCTGCGCGACCCACGCGCGTTGCTGCCGATGTTCAAGCAGATGCTGTTCGTGCGCGTGTTCGACGGCAAGTCGATCGCGCTGCAGCGCACCGGCAAGCTGGGCACCTACGCGGCCTGCCTCGGCCACGAAGCCGCGCATGTGGGCATCGGCGCCTCGATGCAGAAGGACGACGTGTTCGCACCGTCCTACCGCGAGTACGGCGCGATGTTCATGCGTGGCGTGCGCCCGCACGACGTGCTGATGTACTGGGGCGGCGACGAGCGCGGCAACGACTACGGCGGCAATGCCGCCAAGGACTTCCCGTTCTGCGTGCCGATTTCCACCCAGTGCCTGCACGCCGCAGGCGCTGCGCTGAAGTTCAAGCTCAACAAGGAACCGCAGATCGCGGTGGCCGTATGCGGCGACGGTGGCAGTTCCAAGACCGACTTCTACGCGGCCTTGAATTCGGCCGGTGCCTACAAGCTGCCGCTGATCCTGTGCATCGTCAACAACGGCTGGGCCATCTCGGTCCCGCGTTCGGCGCAGACCGGTGCCGAGACGCTGGCACAGAAGGGCCTGGCCGGCGGCCTGCACTGCCTGCAGGTGGACGGCAACGACCTGATCGCGGTGATGGCCGCCATGCTGCAGGCGCGCGAGCGTGCGCTGGCCGGCGACGGCGGCACCGTGCTGGAACTGATGACCTACCGCCTGTCCGACCACACCACCGCCGATGACGCCCGCCGCTACCGCGACGACGCCGAAGTGAAGGATGCCTGGCAGCGCGAGCCGATGCTGCGCCTGCGCAAGTACCTGACCAACGCCGGTGTCTGGAGCGAGGAAGAAGAAGCTGCCTGGACCGCCGAGTGCGGCAAGCGCGTGGACGAGGAAGTGAACCTGTACCTCAACACGCCGGTGCAGCCGGTCGAGGCGATGTTCGATTTCCTCTATGCCGACCCGCCGCAGGACCTGCTGGCCCAGCGTGCCCAGGCGATCGCCCTGGAGCAGCGCCATGGATGAGATCAAGAACGGCGCGTCCAGCGCGCATACCAACGCCGCCGACAGCGCTGCCGTCGCGCGCGGAGAACAGAACATGACCGACACCCCGATCACCCTCATCGAAGCCATCACCCAGGCGCTGGCCTGGGAGCTGGAGCACGACAAGTCGGTGCTGGTGCTGGGCGAAGACGTGGGCGTCAACGGCGGCGTGTTCCGCGCCACCGCCGGCCTGCAGCAGCGCTTCGGCGCCGACCGCATCCTCGACACCCCGCTGGATGAAACCACCATCGCCGGCCTCACCATCGGCCTGGCCGCACAGGGCATGAAGCCGGTGGCCGAAGCGCAGTTCGATGGCTTCATGTACCCGATGGTCGACCACATCATCTGCCACGCCGCGCGCCTGCGTTACCGCACTCGTGGCCGCCTGCACTGCCCGATGGTGCTGCGCGTGCCGTGGGGTGGCGGCATCCGTGCGCCGGAGCACCACAGCGAGGCCAACGAAGCGATCTTCACCAACGTGCCGGGCCTGCGCGTGGTGCTGCCGTCCTCGCCGCAGCGCGCCTATGGCCTGCTGCTGGCCGCGATCCGCGAGCCGGATCCGGTGATCTACATGGAACCCAAGCGCATCTACCGCCAGTACAAGGAAGTGGTCGTCAACGACGGCGAAGCCCTGCCGCTGGACGTGTGCTTCGTGCTGCGCGATGGCACCGACGTGACCCTGGTGACCTGGGGTGCGCAGGTGAAGGAAGCGCTGGAAGCGGCCGACAAGCTGGCCGGCGAAGGCATCAGTGCCGAAGTCATCGACGTAGCCACGCTGCGTCCGCTGGACTTTGCCACCATCGCCGAGTCGGTGGCCAAGACCGGCCGCTGCGTGATCGTGCAGGAGGCCCCGAAGACCGCGGGCTTCGGCGCGGAAATCGCCGCACGCCTGGCCGAGGAATCGATCTACGACCTGCTGGCTCCGGTCGAGCGCGTCACCGGTTACGACACCCACATTCCGCTGTTCCGCCTGGAGATGAAGTATCTGCCGAGCGTGGAGCGGATCGTGGCGGCGGCCAAGCGCGCGGTGGCGGCAGGCTGACATGCGGGCCCGCCTTCTCGGGGCTTACCGCAGCCAGTATCCCAACCCGCTCCGGTTCCGCACCGGCCAGATCGTCGAAGTAGGTGTACGTGACGAGGAATGGCCGGCGTTTGCCTGGGTGCGCACCAGCGATGGGCGCGCCGGATGGGCACCGGTAGCGTGGTTGCAGCTGTTGGACGATGGTCGCGCCGAAGCCCTGCGCGACTACGACGCCCGCGAGCTGGATGTGGAGAACGGCGAGATGGTCAAGCTTCATCACGAACACGGCGGGTGGTGGTGGTCCGAGCGCGCCAATGGCGCGACGGGCTGGTTGCCTGCCCGCGAACTGGAACTGCTGGAAGAGAACTGCAAATGAGCCAGACCAAGAACTTCAACCTGCCCGACCTGGGCGAAGGCCTGCCGGACGCGACCATCGTCGAGTGGTTCGTCAAGGAAGGCGATGTGATCAAGCTGGACGAGCCGCTGGTCTCGATGGAGACCGCCAAGGCCGTCGTCGAAGTGCCCTCGCCGTTCTCCGGCACGGTGCTGAAGCTGTCCGGCGCTGCCGGCGACATCATCCCGACCGGCGCGGTGCTGGCCAGCTTCTCGCTGGACCCGAACCTGCCGCAGCGTGCTGACGGCCAGGACACCGGCCACAGCCACGGCCATGCCGCTCCGGCTGCCGCCGCAGCTCCGACGCCGCCGCCGCTGCCCACCGCAGCCGCCCCGGTAGCTGCAGAAGAAGCCAAGCCGGCTGCCGCCGAGCGTGATGACGCCGGCACCGTGGTCGGCGCGATGCAGAGCTCCAACGCTGTGCATGCCGAACAGGCGCTGGCTGTGGGCGGCGTCAAGGCCGTGCCGGCGGTGCGTGCCACCGCGCGCAAGCTGGGCGTGGACCTGAGCCGCGTACGTGCCACCGGCGCCGATGGCGCGGTGACCATGGCCGACGTCAAACAGGCCGCCGCCGACGGCAGCGCGAAGATCGGCGCGGCACCGGCAGCGGTTGCTGCACCGGCTGCTGCCGCACCGGCCCCAGCCCAGGCGGCCGCACCGGTACAGTCCGACGCACGCACCCCGCTGTCTGCTGCCGGCAAGCCGATGCGCACCCAGCCGCCGGGCGTGGTCGCCAAGGGCCAGCCGGAACCGCTGAAGGGCGTGCGCCGCAACATGGCCCGCGTCATGGCCGATGCGCACAGCAAGGTCGTGCCGACCACGCTGAACGACGACGCCGACATCCACGCCTGGCTGCCGGGCAACGACGTCACCGCGCGCCTGGTGCGCTCAATCGTGGTCGCCGCGCAGAAGGTGCCGGCGATGAACGCCTGGTTCGACGGTGAAGCGCTGACCCGCACCCTGCACGCGCAGGTGGACATCGGCATCGCCGTGGATACCGACGACGGCCTGTTCGTGCCGGCCCTGCGCAACGCCGACATGCTCGACGCGCGTGGCATCCGTGAAGGCGTGAACCGCCTGCGCGAGCAGGTGGAAGCGCGTTCGATCGCGGCCTCGGAGCTGAGCGGCTACACCATCTCGCTGTCCAACTTCGGCATGTTCGCCGGCCGCTACGCGACCCCGGTCGTGGTGCCGCCGTGCGTGGCCATCGTCGGTGCCGGCCGTGCCCGCCACCAGATGACCCCGGTGATGGGCGGCGTGGAAGCGCACAAGGTCATTCCGCTGTCGGTGACCTTCGACCACCGCGCCGCCACCGGCGGTGAAGCGGCCCGCTTCCTGCGCGCGATGATGGACGATCTGGCGCTGGCCAGCTGATTGGTGGGTGCCAACCGTTGGTTGGCACATGACCTGAAAAAGCGCCGGGCACTGCCCGGCGTTTTTTTGTGGCTGCTCCGTCGCGCTCCATCCACGCATGGCGTGGATCTACTGGGCTCTCCGACAGTCGGGCGAGAGCGCAAGGGAGCATTTTGAGAATAGTTGCATGGATTCCCAAGAGTAGCTCGATAGCATTGAGCCTCTCTGCAGACGTCGAATTTCCATGTTTGAGACACCACCCACACTCGAAGAATTCCTGAAGGCGGGCGATGATTTTTTCCGCGCCTCCCCGTTCAGCACACTGCTGCCGAGGGATGAGGATCCGTCGGACACGAACTGGGTCCTCGGCATCATCTTCCTGCGCTGGCTCGCCCGAAATCGCGCGTTCCTTGACGCATCGGTCGGCTCTACGGTGGCAGCCGCTCCCTCGCCGGCAGATGCCTTGGCATGCGTCGAAACTGCCTTCCAGGACGAAATTCCCGGCGCTGCGTTCGACCCGGAATTGCTGGAGTTCACCGTCCGCTACTTCTGCATGGCCGCACCCTACTTGTCGGACTTCTTCTCGTTGTTCCCTCAAGACGCCACGCCTTCGCCGAACGCCATGTGGGACAAACAGGAGCAGATGTACGCAATTATCGACTCCCGCCTGCAGTCATGGCGCAACGGCGAGTCCATCGTCCGGGCGATCATCCCCAATGCCGATCAACAAGGACACGCCGAACCGGCTACGCCGCTGGACGCTGACGTCTGGATCACGATGCTCGCAACGCTATCGGATGCTGCGGTCACCCACGAAGGTGACCGTGCATACGCCAACCACTTCTACAGGCCACTGACAAAACCACCGTCAGTAGAAGTCGTCCTTGCGGTCATGAGGGAATTCCTCCGGAACCCGCCACATGACGCGTCGATCATGTGTGCAGCGGAGAACTTCCTGTCGGATATTCCGCTCTCCCGCTACATCAAAGCGTATTCCATCCTCGCACCCGACCTCTTGGGCGTCTCTTCAGATGCTGCGCTCAATCTCTTCAACTATCCGGGCAGTGAATTAACGCCACGCCGAGTCCGACAGTTCATCAAAGAGCTCAGGCGATGCAATCCAGGCCGCGACGTGGTCGCAGAGCTGGCCCAGCTGGCCATTGATTGGGATTCGGAAGACGACGAGATATTCTCAATCGTCATCGACGCAGCGCAGAAGCAAGGGTAGGTCCAGGAGCCAGCAAGTGCCGGCCCCCTACCTTGATCAGTTCCGCGCGACCATGCCCTCGGCGCGGCTGTAGACACGCAGCCGGTGGCCATCAGGATCGATGCCGACGAAGGTGTGACCGAATTCAAGCGTCACCGGCGCCTGCAGAATCTGCACGCCGAGTGCGCGCCACGCATCATGCATCTGCTGCACGGCGTCGGGGTTGGCGACCACCATCGCCAGTTCGGCGGCGCCAGCCCGCGCATGCACTGGCGGCTGCACGTCGTCGCGCTGCCACAGGCCGAGCGCGGCGCCATCGCCGAGCAGGAACAGGGCAAAGCCGGGCGACTGTTCGACCGGTGCCGTGCCGAGGATGCCGCTGTAGAAGGTGGCACTGGTGGCAACGTCGCGCACGTACTGCAGCAGGGTGCTTGGTTTGAACATAGGAAAGCTCCGTGGTTGGGAGCGGTCATGGTGGCCCTGCCCTGCTGACAGATCCTGTCAGCAGCGTCGAGCAGGCTCGACTGCCTTTGCTCTGGCTTTGGTAGATGTCGAGCTTGCTCGACTGCTGCTGCTTCCGCTTTGGTAGATGTCGAGCTTGCTCGACTGCTGCTGCTTCCGCTTTGGTAGATGTCGAGCTTGCTCGACTGCTCTCCGCGAAGAGCAAGAGCGTCGAGCAAGCTCGACATCTACCAAAGCCAGAGCAACGACCAGAAGCGGTCGAGCAAGCTCGACCTCGTCACGAACGGTCCAGCCAATCCGGAGCGATGCCCTGCGCCTTCTGCCAGCGCCGCAACAAGGTCGCACGTGGCACCAGGTAGTGCTCTTCCAACGCACGCACATGGCGAATGCGATCCAGGCGGAAATGACGGAAGTCCTCGCGGCCCTCGCACCACGCCACCAGCATCGGCACTTCATCGAAGTACCCCAGTGCGAACGGCCAGACCACGCGCTCGGTACGCCGGCCCTGCGCATCTTCATAGGCAAACTGCAGCCGCTGCTGCCTGCCCACCGCTTCGCGTACGGCCTGCAGCCGCGCCGGGGGTACCTTGGCCGTCGTTCGCGATGGCCCCACCCGCAGGCCGCTGTCACGCAGCGCATCGCGTCGCGCCGCCGGCAGCACGTGCGCGATCCGCGCCAGGGCATCACGCGCGGCCTCGGCCAGGGCCGGCTCGGTGCGTGCCGCCACCCAGCGCAGGCCGAGCACCAGCGCGTCGATCTCGGCCGGTGGCAAGGTCAGCGGCGGCAGCACATCGCCCGGTTCCAGCTGGTATCCGACACCGGCTTCCCCGCGCAGATCGGCGCCCTGCTCGCGCAGCGTTTCAATATCGCGGTACAGCGTACGCAGGCTGATGCCCAGTTCTTCGGCCAGCGCCTGCCCGGCCACCGGCCGGCGATGGCGGCGCAGCACCTGCAGCAGCTGGTTCAGGCGCAGCGCGCGGGACATCAGCCGACCAGATCGCGCGACGGCACCACGCGCTCGCCCGGCTTTGCCGCCAGCGCCGCATCCACCAGCGCGTGGGCAATCACCGGTGCCGGATTGATCCGCCACGCACGTGGCAACACCGGCCCCAGCACACCCAGCACCTGCAGCGCGAAGTGTTCGCCACGGCGGACCTCCTGCCGCTCACCGCCGATCAGCCCCGGCCGCACCAGCGTCAGCGACGGGAAACCCAGCGCGCGCAGGTCGCGCTCCAGCTCGCCTTTGACCCGGCTGTAGAAGATCGACGAACGCGGGTTGGCGCCTGCGGCCGAGTTCAGCGCGAAGGCCTGGGCCCCCTGCGCAAGGGCCAGGCGGGCGAAGGCCAGCGGATAGTCGTGGTCGATGCGATGGAACGCCTCGCGGCTGCCGGCCTGGGCGATGGTGCTGCCCAGGGCGCAGATCACCGCGTCCACCCGGGCCCAGTCCGGCGCATCGGGCAGCCGGGCGAAGTCGAGCACCGGGTTGTGCAGTTTCCCGTGCGGCGCAGCCAGCGGGCGACGGCTGGGCGCGACCACGGCGCTGCAGCGGGGGTCGGCCAGCAGCTGCGACAGGGCGTGGCCTCCGACCAGTCCCGTCGCCCCCAGCAACATCACACGCATACCCACCTCCACTGCGGCATCCTGTCGCCCATCCTATCGGTTCAAGCCACCGCCGGTTGCGCCGATATGCTGTGACCAGCCCCCCTGCCATCCCAGGATGCGTTCCATGACGGACCAGCCCGACCCCCGCCCTGCCCCCGGCACCGCCATCGGGCCGCCTGCGCGCGTGCGCGCGGTGGTCGATGACGGGCGCGGCGATCGGGTGGTACTGCAGGGCGGTAGCAGCGTGGCGTTGCAGCAGCTGTTTGCCGGGGCCGATGCCCCCGAGCCGCTGCTGGCCGCCTTCGCCAATGGCATGGCCACCCTGCCGGGCGAGCTGGGCGACATGGGTGATCGCCTGCAATCGGCGCAGGCCAGTGCCGATTGGCCGCGCTATGGCCGGGCGATGCGGCAGCTGATCGATAAATACATCCGCACCATCGACCAGCACTCGCCCGATGGGCAGCCCGACAGCCTGCGCCTGTCCGAGCAGCTGCGGTTGCTGCTGGGCGGCGCGGTGGTCGCGCTGCTGCAGCACGATCCCGACCTGCGCGAGCAGGCGCAGGCCCTGGCCGTACGCCTGCGCCAATGGCAACCGGGCGCGGCACTGGAACCGATCGAACAGGGCGCGCGCGAGCTGGGCCACCAGATCGGCGTGCGCGCCGAAAGCTGGCAGGAACAGCAGGCGTTGTTGCTTGAGTTGTTCGCCCTGCTGCTGGAGAACGTCAGCGAGCTGCTGGATGACCGCAGTTGGCTGCAGGGCCAGATCGCGGCCGTGCGCCAGTTGCTGGCCGGGCCGCTGGAAGCCGAATCGGTCGAGCGCACCCGCGCCGAGCTGCGCGAGGTGATCTACAAGCAGGGCCTGCTGCGGCAGGGAATCGACGATTCGAAAGCGGCCATGCGTAGCTTGATGGGCGAGTTCATCGAGCGCATGGATGGCATGGCTGCCAGCACCGGTGAATACCACGACCGCATCGGCAGCTACGCGCTGCAGTTGCGCGAGGCGCGCAGCATCGCCGACCTCAACCACCTGCTGCAGGAAGTGATGCAGGACACCGGCAAAGTGCAGCAGCAGGCGGCGCAGGCGCGCGATCACCTGGCCAGCGCGCGGCAGGAAGTGGAACGCGCCGAACAGCGCATCAACCAGCTGGAACAGGATCTGCGCGCGGCCGGCGATCTGGCGCGTATCGATCCTTTGACCCAGGCCCTGAACCGGCGTGGCCTGGATGAACTGCTGCAGCGCGAGCTGGCCCGCGCCGCACGCAACCACTCGCCGCTCGGACTGGCGGTGATCGACCTGGATGATTTCCACCAGACCAACGACGAACACGGCCATGCCGGCGGCGACGCGCTGCTGCAGCACCTGGTTGCAGTGTGCCGCCTGCTGCTGCGTGCCACCGATGGCATCGCCCGGCTGGGCGGCGACGAATTCGTGCTGGTGCTTCCCGAAACCCCCGGCGCGGACAGCATGGCCACGGTGCAGCGGCTGCAGCGCTCACTGGCGCATCGCGTGCTGACCCTGCAGGAGCGGCGCATCCCCGTGCATTTCAGCGCGGGCCTGGCGCAATGGCAGCCGGGAGACGATGCCGATACGCTGCTGCGGCGCGCCGATGACGCGCTGTACGCGGCAAAGCGCCAAGGCAAGAACCGGGTACACGCGGGCTAGCTCGTCGGTGGGTGCCAACCTTGGTTGGTGCTTGCGGGAATAAAACCGCCGACCAAGGTCGGCCTCTACCGGGCAAGGCACCGGAAACCGCTGGGTAGGTGCCAACCCTGGTTGGCAAGCGCGGACAACAAACCGCCGACCAAGGTCGGCCTCTACCGGGCAAGGCGCCGGAAACCGCTGGGTAGGTGCCAACCTTGGTTGGCACGCGCGGAC
>NZ_JBEPSG010000025.1:0-63269 GCF_040548715.1 Stenotrophomonas sp. 2694 | reverse complement strand
TCGAAGGCGGGGTGGGTCCGGTTGCGGGGGCGTGAGCGCCATGGATGGCGCGACCGAGCTTACATGGACGTACTTGCAGCGTCCCCCGCAACCGGACCCACCCCGCCATCCCGCAGGAAACCAGCTGTTGCTGTTGCAGTTGCTGTGCTGTTGCCCTGGCCTGAAGGCCTCTGCGGGTGCCGGGCGCAGCCCGGCCGGCCCACCCCCGTCTGCGCATGTAAACGCTTACAGCATTTTTCCGCGAAGGGTCATTTGCACGACACGTCGCTGCCATATTGCGCAGCAACATGCGTCGGCGCGTTGGCCGTGCTAAAAATCGCCCCGCCCATCGCTTAGATCGATCCAAGACGACATCGCGATGGCCCGGGAGTTGGGGAGCAGGACAGGACGTGTCAGGCCATCTGCCAGGCGCTCGTTGCATCTGCAGGGCGAAGGCAAGATTGGCATCACGAATTAGATCGATTCAAGTTTCCGCGTCAGTCAGTCACCGGATCAATCCAGGAGAGAGGGAGAGATGGCAATGAAGCATTCAACACGTACGCAGGGCCACGACGCGTTGTCGCTGGCCATCGCGCTGGCCCTGGCCGCCGCCGTCGCCCCGCTTGGCGCTTCCGCCCAGCAGGCGTCAGCAACGACCGGCACGCAGGACGCCACCACCCTGGACAGCGTCCAGGTCACCGGCTACCGCTACGCGATCGAAAAGAGCCTGCAGCAGAAGCGCGACGCCAACGCCGTGGTCGAAGTGATCACCGCCGAGGACGTTGGCAAGTTCCCCGACAAGAACGTGGCTGACGCGCTGCAGCGCGTGCCCGGCGTGGTCATCACCCGCAGCGGTGGCGAAGGCAAGTCGGTCAGCGTGCGCGGCCTCGCGCCCGACCTGACCCTGACCCAGTTGAACGGCAACTACGTCGCCTCGTCGGAAACCAACAACGAAGCTACCCGCTCGTTCAACTACACCCTGCTGCCGTCGAACATGCTGTCCAGCGCCGAGCTGTTCAAGTCGCCGGAAGCGCGCATCGACGAAGGCGGCATCGGCGGCACGGTGATCCTGCATACCCGCCGCCCGCTGGAGATGGAAGCCAACTCCGGCTACGTCAACCTGGAAGGCACTTCGTCCGATACCAGCCACGACGTCGACCCGCAGGTGTCGGCGCTGTACTCCTGGCACAGCAAGGACGAGCGCTTCGGCGTGCTGGTCGGCGTGACCCAGCAGAAGCGCACCAGCCGCACCATGGAGACCAGCACCGAGGACTACCAGTGGTACGGCAACAACACCACCGCGCGCGATGCCAACGGCAACCTGCTGGAACAGGATGGCATCCACTACTGGTGGGGCCAATCCGGTTTCAACAACCAGACCGGCACGAACTACAGCGAATTCTTCATGCCGACCTCGGTGAACTTCGCGGTGAAGGAAGAGAAGCGCGAGCGCAAGGGCGGCCAGCTGACTTTCCAGTTCAAGCCGATCGACAACCTGACCCTGACCGCGAACTACTTCCGCTTCGAACTGCAGGGTGACTACACCCAGAACATGTTGAAGGTGCCGGAGTGGAACCTGGCCCGCTACAACGGCGATGGCAACTGGGCCGGTGGGCGCCTGCTCAACGGGCTGAGCTTCGATCCCAGTGGCAGCATCGTCACTGGCGCGCAGTACGAAAAGCTTGCCGGCAAGACCTATTACTGCAGCGAAGACCAGGCGGCCGCAGCTGGCCTGCCGCCGGGGGGCTGGGGTCCGGATGACTGCACCATCCCCACTCCGCAGCTGACCGGTGGCTACAGCAAGGAAAAGGCGCTTTCGCAGACGGCCGACCTGACCGTCGACTGGGACATCAGCCCGCTGTGGAAGGCCAGCTTCACCGGCGGCCGCACCTGGTCCAAGGGTGGCCCGTCGATGAATTTCCGCATGTCTGCAAAGCCCCGCCGCAAGGTCGGTGACCAGTGGCAGGCGGGCAACCAGTACACCGCGTGGGACCTGACCGACACGCCGTCGCTGACCGTCTCGCCGGACATCCAGCAGCAGCTGATGGCCGGCATCGCCGAGGTCGATACCGGCTCCACCGATTCGTCGTGGATGCAGACCGAGGTCAAGCAGAACTACTTCCAGGCCGACGTCACCAAGATGTTCGAAGCCGGCTGGCTGGATTCCATCCAGTTCGGCGCCAAGTACCGCGACGGCCAGGTGCACCGCAATACCGGCAACACCTACTGGGTCTGCCAGGGCCTGGACCCGGCCGACTATGACAACAATCGTTACCAGGCCGGTTGCGATCCGACCGCAGGCAATGCGCAGCCGGGCTTCTTCCTGTCCAACCCGATCAGCAACATCGCCGGTGGCTTCAATGCCAACGTGTTCCCCGGCATCAACTACCCGGCCTACATCGACTACCTCAACCAGACCTACGGTGGCTCGCACAACCGTACCGAGGAAGACTTCGTCTACGACGTCAACGAGAAGATCTACTCGGGTTACTTCCAGGCCAACTTCCGTACCGACCGCGTGCGCGGCAACGTCGGCGTGCGCGTGGTGCGCACCAAGCAGTTCGCCCAGTCCAGCGATTCGGTCGAGCGCTTCAACGACTACTTCGTGGACAACGCCGCTGGTGCGCCGATGAGCTGCGATGACCCGGCTGCCGATCCGAACCTGCGTTGCCAGGGCGGCTTCGTGCGTCTGCCGGACAACCAGGTGCGCGACAAGGTCTATACCCTCAGCTCGCTGGAAAAGACCTATACGGACTTCCTGCCGAGCTTCAACATCGCTTGGGACATCACCGACAACCTGGTGCTGCGCGGTGCCGCGTCGAAGGTAATTGCGCGCCCGGGCTACACCAGCATCGCCTATCCGGGCGGCCTGCAGTACATCAGCCAGGAATACAGCAATGATCGTCGGGTCGCTGGCGGCACCGACACCCCCGGCTGGTACGGCTCGGGCAGCAACAAGGCACTGGAGCCGTTCAAGGCGGTGCAGTTCGACCTTGGCCTGGAGTGGTACTTCAAGCCGGGTTCGGTTGCAGGCGTGGCGTTGTTCCGCAAGAACGTGGACAACTTCACCGTGCCGGTCGTGCGCGACCAGCAGATGAGCGTCGGTGGTGAAACGGTGGTGGTGCAGAAGTACAGCACCGAAGCCAACGGCCGCGACGGCGTCTCGCAGGGCGTGGAGCTGTATGGCCAGTACACCTTCGACTTCGGTCTGGGCGTGCAGGCCAACTACACCTACAACGACACCAACCTGGCCTCGATCGTGCTTGATGGCGAAGAGATCGGTTCGTCGCCGCTGGTCGGCAGCGCCAAGAACCAGGCCAACGTCACCGTGTTCTACGAGAACGAGAAGTTCCTGGCCCGTGCCTCGTACAACCGTCGCGGCGAAGTGGTGGGCGGGCTCAACAACGGCCTGACCACCTACACCAAGCCGTACAGCCAGCTGGATCTGAACGTGGCCTACAACCTCACGCCGGACTGGACGGTCACCGCGGCAGTGCTGAACGCCACCAAGTCCGAGCTGCGCAGCTACATCGGCAATGACAGCCAGGCCCGACTGCTGTCCAACCTGTATGCCGGGCGCCAGCTGTACTTCGGCGTGAACTGGAAGTTCTAAGGCATTACCCCCGCCTGCGGGCGGGGACGATCCTCCACGGCAGCCGCGCTGGTACAGGTGGCTGCCGTTTTTCGTGGCCCCTGCGCCGCGGGAGCGCTTGACCCTGCCATCGTTGCAAGGTGCACACTGCCTCCACCCCCAAGTGCATCGAAGGAGCTACAGATGGAATTCCATGTGGAAGGCATGACCTGCGGCGGCTGCGCGCGCAGCGTGACCAAGGCGATCGAGCTGGTCGACCCGGCGGCGACGGTGTCGGCCGACCCGCCCAGCCGCCGCGTGCAGGTGCAGACCTCGGCCAGCGAAGCGCAGATCATTGCAGCGCTGACCGAAGCGGGTTTCCCGCCGCGCCCGGCCTGATCGCCTGACCCACTGCATGAACGATGCCCGCCCCGTGCAACTGCCGGGGCGGGTATTTTCTTTTCCGTATGTCGTCTTCAGGTCCTGCGCGCGCGCCTGCGTACCACCCCGGTGGGCGCCGCCACCGGCGCAGCGCCCTCCTCGCCTTCCCCCAGCCGCTGCAGGATCGGGCACTCGGGACGATCATCGCCGGCGCAGCAGCTGATCAGTGATTTCAGCGTATCGGCCATCTGCCGCATGTTCTCGATGCGCTGTTCCAGATCATCGATGTGCTGCTCAGCCAGGCGCTTGACGTCGGCGCTGTGCCGCGAGGTGTCGTTCCACAGGCCCAGCAGGTCGGTGATCTCGGCCACCGAAAAGCCGAGATCACGCGCGCGACGGATGAAACGCAGCCGGTGCACGTCGGCCTGCGAATAGGCGCGATAGCCCGCGCCGGTGCGGTCAGCTGGCGGAATCAGGCCGATCTGCTCGTAGTAGCGGATCATCTTGGCCGACACGCTGGATGCCTTTGATGCTTCACCGATGTTCATGCCAACACTCCTTTACTGGGCCGCATGGGGCGCCTCGACCATCGGCGCCTGGAAGCGCCTCAGGCGCAGCGCATTGCCGAGCACGAACACGCTGGACAGGGCCATGGCACCGGCGGCGAACACCGGCGACAGCAGCACGCCCCATACCGGGTACAGCGCACCCGCCGCGACCGGAATCAACGCGGTGTTGTAGGCGAAGGCCCAGAACAGGTTCTGGCGGATGTTGCCGATGGTCGCCTTCGACAGCGCGATGGCATTGGGCACGCCCTGCAGGTTGCCGGACATCAGCACCACGTCGGCCGATTCCACCGCGACGTCGGTGCCGGTACCGATGGCCAGGCCCACATCAGCTTCGGCCAGCGCAGGCGCATCGTTGATGCCATCACCGACGAACGCAATCTGCCCGTAGGCCGCCTTCAACCGGCGCACCGCCTCCACCTTGCCTTCGGGCAACACCTCGGCCACCACTAAATCGATGCCGAGCTGGCGGGCGATGGCCTGCGCGGTAGCGGCGTTGTCACCGGTAATCATGGCCACCTTCAGGCCCAGCTGGTGCAGGGCGGCAATAGCGGCCGGCGTACTCGGCTTGATCGGATCTGAGACGGCGATGATTGCCGCCAGGCGGCCATCGATGGCGGCATACAGCGGCGACTTTCCTTCGTTGCCGAGGCGGTCGGCCAGCGCAGCGAACATGCCGATGTCCACGCCCAGCGAACGCATGAAGCGATCAGCACCCACTTCCACCCGCGCACCGTCGACGCTGGCACGCACGCCCATGCCGGTCACCGACTCGAAATCAATCATCGGCGGCAACGCGATGCCCTCCTCCGTCGCCGCCTCGACAATGGCGCGGGCGATCGGGTGCTCCGAGCGCGACTCCACCGCCGCCACCCGCGCCAGTACCTGCGCACGATCGAAGCCGTCGGCGATTTCCAGATCGGTCAGCAGCGGGCGACCTTCGGTCAAGGTGCCGGTCTTGTCCACCGCCACCACCTTGGCGTCCTTCAACAGCTGCAGCGCCTCGCCCTTGCGGAACAGCACGCCCATCTCGGCACCACGGCCGGTGCCGACCATGATCGAGGTCGGCGTCGCCAGCCCCATCGCGCATGGGCAGGCGATGATCAGCACGGCCACCGCGTTGACCAGCGCGAAGGTCAGCGCCGGCGACGGCCCGAAGATCAGCCACACCAGGAAGGTGGCCAGGGCCGCCAGCATCACCGCCGGCACGAACCACAGCGTCACCTTGTCGACCACGGCCTGGATCGGCAGCTTGGAACCCTGTGCCTGTTCAACCAGACGGATGATCTGCGCCAGCATGGTCTGCCCACCTACCGCCGTCGCACGCAGGGTCAGCGCGCCCTTCTGGTTGACGGTGCCGCCAACCACGCTGCTGCCGGCCGACTTCTCCACCGGGATCGGCTCGCCAGTGATCATCGATTCGTCGACGTAGCTGCGACCCTCGGTCACCTCACCATCCACCGGCACGCGCTCGCCCGGACGCACTTCCAGCAGATCGCCCAGCAGCACCTCGTTGATCGGGATATCGACGATGCGCCCTTCGCGGCTGGCGTGCGCCACCTTGGCCTGCAGGTTGACCAGGCGCTTGATCGCCTCCGAGGTGCGGCCTTTCGCGCGCACCTCCAGGAACCGGCCGAGCAGGATCAGCGCGACGATCACCGCCGCCGCTTCGTAGTAGACATTCACCGTGCCCGCCGGCAGCAGGCGTGGGATGAAGGTGGCCACCACCGAATAACCGAACGCCGCCGCGGTACCCACCGCCACCAGCGAGTTCATGTCAGGCGCCAGGCGCAGCAGCGCCGGGAAGCCCTTCTGGTAGAAACGCCGGCCGGGAATGGCCAGGACCAGCGTGGTCAGCACGAACTGCAGGTACCAGCTGGCCTGCATGCCGATCGTGGACATCACCCAATGGTGCATGCCGGGGATCAGGTGCGAGCCCATTTCCAGCACGAACACCGGGGCCGCCAGCACGCTGGCCAGGATCAGGTCGCGCTTCAGCGCCACCCGCTCGGCATCCTTCTTTTCCGCCGCTTCCTCGTCGACCTGGGTACCGCCATCGATCGCGCGTGCCGCATATCCAACCTTGTCGATCGCCGCCACCAGTGCATCGATGCCGGCAACTCCGCGCACGGTCGCACGCTCGGTGGCCAGGTTGACGCTGGCGTGGCTGACGCCCGGTACGGCCAGCAGCGCGCGCTCCACGCGGCCGACGCAGGACGCGCAGGTCATCCCTTCCACGGCCAGTTCAGTGGTCGCGGCGGGTACTTCGTAGCCCACCTTCTCCACTGCCTGGATCAGCGCATCGCGGTCGACCGGGCCAGAGGAGCGGATGTCCGCGCGCTCGGTGGCCAGGTTGACCGACACGCTGGCGACCCCCTCGACCTTGGCCAGGGCCGCTTCAACGCGGCCAACACAGCTGGCGCAGGTCATGCCTTCGATCGGCAGGCTGATGGTGGAAGCCGTCTCGTGGACGGCTGTGGGGCTGGAGGTGCTCATGGCCTGGTTTCCCTGGTTCCATCTGGAGGATGGTGACCAGCCTAGACCTTGCCATCGTGGGAAGGTCAAATCCACCCCACCCCGCCAACGACCCACCCATCCCGCGCGCGCCCAGTAGAGCCACGCCATGCGTGGCTGCCCGTCAAATCGTGGCTGGCGCCGGGCCATGCCCGGCACCGCCTTCCCTCAGAACGTGAACACATACTCCAGCGCGAACTCGCGTCCCACCGCACCCAGCAGGCGGGTCGGCGCGAAATCGTAGTCGACCTTGTACGGGTCCTTGTGGTTCCAACTGGTCGCATTGAAAGCGTTGTTCACGTACAGATTGACCTTCATGAACTCGGTCACCTGGTAGCCGACGTTGAAATTCCAGGTAATGAATGGCCCCACCCGCCCGTAGTAGCGCGCCGTCTGCTGCCCCGCATTCGGGTTCGGATTGGCCGATCCATCCGGGCGCGTGGCGGGTTCCAGGCAGTTCAGCGACGGGCTGTCGCTGGGCACGTAGCCATCGGCGAACGGCAGGCAGCCGCCGGGATTGTCCAGGCGGTCGGTGCCCCAGTGGTAGCGCACGCCCGGCACCGAGCCGATGCGGTCGGCATACACGTTCGCATTCCAGTTGCCACCCTGCCACGCCAGGCTGGCGCGCAGCTTGCTGCGCAGGTCACGGTCGCGACGCTCAGGGTTCGGATCGTTGGCGTAACGCTGTTCTTTCGTCGAAATCTGGTTGGTGTAGTTCACCCCCAGCTGGAAGCTGCCCCATGCGGCCGTCTCCAGCCGGTAGCGCGCGCTCAGGTCGATGCCGCGCACTTCGCGGCTGGCCAGGTTGAACGGCCCGCGCTCGATCGACACCAGCCGGCCGCTGCCGTCACGGTTAACCCGGGCCAGGATGCCGGCGCAGTAAGCCTCACCTGCCGGGTTCGCCCACGGCGTGCCGTCCATGTTCTTGCCGGTCAGGCAGCCGGCCTCGCTGGCCAGCACCTCGTCCGCGCCGACGTCGACGATCATGTCTTCCAGCTTGATCGCCCAGTAGTCAGCGCTCATCGACAGGTTCGGCAGCACGTCCCACACGAAACCGACCGTCCACGAATCGCCGGTTTCCGAGCGCAGCAGTGGCGTACCCCGGCGGTTCACGTCGAACGCGTACCAGACATCGGTATTGCCCACGCCGCAGTTGTTGACCAGATAAGCGCCGCTCTCGATGCAGCGCAGGCGGTCGTAGGTCAGCACTTCGGAACTGCTGGCCTGGCCCAGCAGGTAGTGCATGTCCGGCGCGTGGAAGCTGGTCGCGTAGGAACCGCGCACCAGCAGCGACTCGAACGGCCGCCATTCCAGGCCGGCGTTCCAGGTGGTTTCCTTCTGGCTGCCGATATCCAGCGCTTCGCCGCTGCCGTCGGCCTTGTAGCTGCCGTACCGGTCGTAGCGTGCCGCCGCGGTGGCGATCAGGCTGTCGGCCAACGGGATCTTGAATTCGACACCGGCCGAGTAGCGGGTACGCTCGCCACCGCCGCGATCGACGTTCTGCAGATCGAAATCGATGCCCGCGCGCGGGTCCGGGCTGAGGTGATAGCCCTGCTTGGCCACTTCGGCCACCGCTGCGAACGAGATCGGCCCGGCCCAGCCCTGGAACAGTTCACCGGTGATATCGGCCGAGGCCTGGTTGACGTAGGACGACGCCCGGTTCTTCGCTACCGTGCCCATCTGCCAGTACTGGTCCGGGGTGATCGGGTTCCACCAGCGCGACTCGTTCAAGGCGTAGATCGCCTCGCCATCGCCGGTGGTGCCCAGCCGTGGGCCGAGGAAGAAGTCGTACGACTTCTGCTCGTCGACCACGTTCTGCCGCTCCTCAACGCGGTAGTAGGAACGGCCGACCGTGGCGCTCCAATCGAAACGATCGGCCAGGCGCCCGCGCAGGCCTGCGCTGATATCCCACGACAACTCGCGGTTGGTATTGCGCAGCGTGTCCAGGCCACCGACTTCGTTCGGGGTGAACTGGCGCACGCCGAGCACCGGGCGATTGCGGTTGGCATCCCAGTAGTAACCGTTGGCATCGTCGATCAGCGACACGCTCGGCGGATTGGTGCCCCAGATCGCTTCGGAACGGTATACCGCCAGGTTGCTCCAGGCCTGCAGATCGTTGCCGAAATCGAAGGTGGCATACAGGTTGCCCGACAGGTTCTCCGAGCCTCCGGTCAACAGCCAGTTGGCGTAGTCGGCGCTCATGCCGCAGAGGCGGCCGGTGTTGCTCACCGTATTGGCGTTGTAGTTGTAGACCAGGCGGTCGGCGGTGTAGTACTCGCCAGCGAATTTCTCGCAGGTGCCGTCGGGCGGCGCCAAGCGCTGGCCGTTGCTGGGGTCGATCAACGCCAGGCCAGCGGTGGGACGGAAACCGACCTTGCGCTGCTCCATGTTCCAGGACGGGTACAGCGCATCGTCGGCGTCGTCCATCTGCGGCCGGTCACGGCCGAACAGCGGATCGCGCTTGGTGTACTGCAGAGCGTAGGTCACGCTCCAGTTGTCGCCGGTCTTGCCGCCCGCCCAGGACAGATCCCAGGTGTCACGCCCGCCTTCGGTGGAGGTACCGCCGCGCACGCGCACTTCGTCGCCGTCGTAGTTGGTCTTGAGGATGACGTTGACCACGCCGGCGATGGCGTCTGAACCGTAGATCGCCGAAGCGCCGCCAGTCAGCACTTCGATGCGTTCGACCGCCGCCGCCGGAATGTTGCTGTAGTTGGAGAAATTGGTCTCGCCGCCATAGGGCAGCGGATAGTCGGCCACACGGCGGCCATTGACCAGCAGCAGGCTGCGGTTGGGGCCCATGCCGCGCAGGTTCAGGCCGCTCGCATTGGGGGTGTGCGAGCCCCACTGCGATGCCGCCTCGACCGTGCCGGTCGCCTCGGTCAGGGTCTTCAGTGCGTCGTAGACGGTGACGAAGCCTTCCTTCTGGATCTGTGCGGCGCTGATCACGTTGACCGGGGCCGGGCCCTCGACGCTGGCACGCTTGATGCGCGAACCGGTGACGGTGACCGCATCAAGATCCTTGGTGGGCGACGGGGCCGCGTCCTGTGCGCCAGCGGCAAACGGCAGCAGGGCCAGGGCGAGGGCGAGGGCGTGGGACAGCAGATGACGGCGGTTGCGGACGGACTGAGCCATGGGTGGTTGCTCTTGGATGGTGGACGCGCGGTCGGATGGCGATCCCGGGCGTTGAATCGATCCATCTCGATTCGACCGCCCTCCCCTGTGGATCGATCCAAACTAAAGCACAGCTGAACCACGCCCAGCATGCGGCGGCGCAGCATCCACGCGACACACGTCGTTGTTGCCTGTTGGGCTGCAGATGAATCAATGGGTTGCACGACATCGTTATGGAAGCAGCACAGATGTCGATGACACGATCACGACAGTCGCGCGCAGAACGGTTTTGTCCGTGATCGGGTTGCGCGTTCGCCGGGCATGGCCCGGCGCTACCGCGCATGCACCCATCGCGGTGCGGACCCGCCCCGGTAGCGCCGGGCCATGCCCGGCGGATTCGGTCAGCCGTCGAGCGCCTTCCGCAGCGCACTCACCGTGGCGGTGTCTGTCTGGCTCCAGTCCGGGTCCAGCCCGCGCAGGGCCGGGTTCTGGAACTGCATGGCCGAACGTCGTTGCCCCTTGGCCGAGGCATGCAGTTCGAGACAGCCGGTCTTCCGCGCCACGGCGGCGATGTTGCCCGGGCCCAGCCCTGCGCCGGCCATGACGCTGATCCTGCCGGCCGCCTGCGCGACCAGCGCGGCCAGTACATCGGCACCGGCGTCGGCGCTGGCCTGGCCGCCGGACGTCAGCACCCGCTGGCAGCCCAGCCCGATCACCTGCTCCAGCGCCGCCGGCAGATCGCGCGCGGCATCGAAGGCACGGTGGAAGGTCACCTGCAACGGGCCGGCCGCGTGCAGCAGTTCGCGGCACAGCGGCAGGTCGATATCGCCCCGCGCATCCAGCGCACCGATCACCACGCCATCGCAGCCCAGCGCGCGGCACTGGGCGATGTCGCGCAGCATCAGCTCGGTTTCCAGCGCGTCGTAGTGGAAATCACCTGGACGCGGCCGCACCAGCACGAACAACGGAATCTGCAGCCGCTCGCGGGCGATTGCGATGCTGGCAAACGACGGCGTGGTACCGCCTTCGGCAAGGTTGTCGAACAGTTCGATGCGATCTGCGCCACCGGCCTGCGCGGCCAACGCCGAAGCCACCGAATTGCTGGCGATCTCCAGCGTCAGGCGTGCGCTCACGCCTGCGTGCTCGTATAGATCGACGGTGAGTCGCGCAGGTCGTCCTGGCGCTGCGCATCGCACACCGCGTAGACGAAGCCGCGATGCAGTGCATAGGCACCCACCTCGCCCTGCTTGTTCATGGCAAGGAAGCAGACCTGCAGTGTGCGGCTGGCCTCGGGGCGCTTGCGCACCACCCGGTCGATCGCTTCGCGGCAGGCCTGTGCCGGCGAACGGCCCTGGCGCATCAGCTCGACCACCAGGAACGAGGCCGCGTTGCGGATCATTTCTTCGCCCACACCCGAGGCGGTGGCCGCGCCCACTTCGTTGTCCACGTAAAGGCCGGCGCCGATGATCGGGCTGTCGCCGACCCGGCCGTGCAGTTTCCAGGCCATGCCGCTGGTGGTGCAGGCACCGGCCAGGTTGCCCTTGGCGTCCAGTGCCAGCATGCCGATGGTGTCGTGGTTGTCGCTGTTGCCGGGAAGACCGCGGCGCTCGGCATTGATCTGCGGCGCGTACTTTTCGGTCTTCAGCCACTCACGCCAGGCCGCTTCGGCCTTCGGCGTCAGCAGGTGCTGGCGCTGGAAGCCCTGCTGCACGGCGAACTGCTGGGCGCCCTCGCCCACCAGCAGCACATGCGGGCTGTTCTCCATCACCCTGCGGGCCACCGACACCGGGTGCAGGATGTCGACCAGCGCAGCAACCGCGCCACAGCGGCCGTCTCCATCCATGATGCTGGCGTCCAGGCTCAGCACGCCGTCGCGGTCCGGGTTGCCACAATGGCCGACGGTGGGATTGCACAGCTCGCTTTCGGCCCAGCGTGCACCGGCTTCCACCGCATCCAGCGCACTGCCGCCCTGCGCCAGTACCTTCCACGCGGCCTGGTTGGCCGGCACGCCGAAGTCCCAGGTCGAGACCACCTTGGCGCCACCGTGCGTACGCGCCTTCACCGCCGGCAACGCTGCCACGCCTGCGGCCAGTGCACCGGCCTGCAAAAACTGCCTGCGATCCACCATCTTCGCCTCCGTCTGCATGCTGCGCCCGCCGGCCCGATGCCGGCAGCGCCGATCAATCGTGCGCGGGGGTCCGCGCTGCGTGCCAGGCTGCGGCACCGAGCACACCCAGCTGGCCATGTTCGACCCGCCACACCGGCACCTGGCGCAGCACGTCGGTCAGCACCCCCTTGTTGAGGAAGCGCTCACGGAAACGGCCGTCGGCCAGGAAGTCCTGCACATGGGTGGAAATGCCGCCGGCCAGGTACACCGAGCGCGCGCCCACGGCGATCGCCGCGTCGCCGGCCAGGCTGCCCAGCCAGGCGCAGAACACCTGCAGGGTTTCCACTGCCAGCGCGTCGTCGCCTTGCCGCGCAGCCGCGATCAGCGCTTCGGTGCTGGTCCATTGCGGAGCCACGCCGCGCAGTTCGCACAGGCAGGGATACAGGTTCATCAGGCCGCTGCCGGACAGCACGCGTTCGTTGTCCACATGCGGCCAGCGCTGCAGCAGCTGGCCCAGCACATGCAGTTCCAGCGCATTGCCGGCGCCCAACGCAGCGTGGCCGATCTCGCTGGCCAGCACCGGGCGCTCGCCATCGGCGAAGCGCAACGCGGCGCCCAGGCCGGTGCCCGGCCCCAGCACCAGTGCCGGGAAGGTCTTGGCCGGATCGGCATCGCCATTCAGCGGCACCAGCGTGTCGGCCTGCAGGTAGGGAATGGCCAACGCCACTGCTTCGAAATCATTGATCAGCTGCAGGTCGGGCAGGCCCGACTCGCGGCGCGTCGCCGACAGCGACACCGTCCACGGCAGATTGGCATTGATCAGGGTATCGCCGTCGAGCAGGCCGGCGATGGCGACCACCGCACTGGCCATCGGCTGGCCGAGACTGGCGGTGAAATCGGCCAGGATCGCCGCCAGGCTGGGGTGGTCGGCACAGGCGTAGGTGCGGTAGCTGCCCAGCCGCGGCGCCTGCCCCGGCAGGGTTTCAGCCAGCGCAAGACGGGCGAAGGTACCGCCGACATCGGCGACGACCAGGCTGCGGGGGACGCCGCTGCGGGCGGACTCGGATGGCGCCGGGGACACTGCTGCAACGTTCACGCTGGCCTGCTTGGATCGATTGAATCGTGCCGATTCTCAGGCATTGGACGGCCTTTGCCTAGCGCGGCGACAGCGCCGCCCGGGGTCACATGCCTTCCTGCTCGGCCACCTGCACACCGTCCACCAGCACCCGCAGGCGCTGCGGGCGGAACCCGGCGAACAGCAGCGGCCGGGTCCGCTCCACCAGCACTTCATGGCCGGCGATATGGCGCTGCCACGACTGTACCAGCGAGAACGAGAAGTGCGTGCCCGGATGCAGCGGATGCTGCACCCAGACCTTCTCGCTGGCGCTCTGCAGCATCATCGCGCCGGTGAACCAGTGGCGGCTGAGGGTGACCGGCGTGGTGCCGGCCATGAAGCGGATATCCATGCTGCGTCCTTTCGTGATGGAAGCTGGTGATCGAAGCCCGGCCCGCGCCCGCGCTCAGGGCTGCGCGGTCTGCAGGCTGTAGCTGGTGCTGGCGGTGAACACCGCACCATCGGGCTGGGTGGAGCGCACCTCGACCTTGTGGCTGCCCACGGCCAGGTCGGTCGGCAACGCGCCACGCCACAGGTGCGGCGAGGCGGTGGCTTCCGGCGAACGGTCGTAGCCGCGCAGCGTGGAAGCCAGGTCGTCGGCCACGTTCTCCACCAGCAGGCGCGGATCAGGCTGGCTGACCTGCTTCATCGGCTGCCAGGCGCCGCCATCGACGCGGTACTCGACTACGCTGGCGTCCTCGCCCATGTACACGTTGGCATAGATGCCCCACGCCGGGTACGCGCCCTTGCGCAGCACCTTCGGTGCATGCAGGCCGATCTGCTCGCTGGCGGCCGCACCGGCCACCCGGTACTGCAGGCGATAGCTGCCGTTGCCGGCCACGTCCAGCAGCGCATAGCCCTTCGGCGTGCCGTCGCTCATGGTGCTGTCCGGTACGCCGGCGGCATTCTTCACGCCTGACCAGAACGCACCGCAGTTGGCACCGACGTTGTACTCGTGCAGCGGCCTGGCGCCCTGCCAACCGTCAGCCTTGCCGTGGTAGACGTGCTGCTGGGTGTGGCTGTGGCCACTGAGCACCAGCACGTTGCGGAAGTCCTTCAGCAGGTCGAACAGGCGCTGGCGGTCGGCATGGCGGAAGGTCTCGCGCCCCGGTGCCGCATCGAACAGCGGGATGTGCATGCCCAGCACCAGCAGACGGTCCTTGTGCAGGCCCTTCAGGTAGGCAGCGAGGAAAGCGAACTGATCCTCGCGCAGGCCACCCACATACCTGGGCTTGGCGTTGGGGTCGTACACCACGTCGTCGAGGAACACGAAACTGGCGCCCCCCTCTTCCACTGCATAGGTATCGGGGCCGTAGATGCTGCGCCAGCTGTCCAGCGAATGCGTATCATTGGCCGCGTCGACATCCAGGTCGTGGTTGCCGGGTACGTGGAACCACGGCACGCCGAGTTCGGTGGTGACCTTGTTGATCGCCGGGTACAGGGTCAGGTCGTCGTTGACGATGTCACCCAGGGTGGTGCCCAGGCGGGCCTTGGTCTGGCCCACCAGCGGCGCCACGATGGACTGCCGGTAGTAGCCGATGTCCTGCAGGCTGGCGGTCTGCGAGTCGGTGAACACCAGCATCTGGAAACCACGGCGGCTGTCATGCCGGTCGTTCTGCAGGGCGAAGTCCCAGTTGCGGGCAACGTCACTGGTCGCGGCGATGCCACCGTACTTCAGCGCCGGAGAACCATTCGGCCGGTAGTGCCGCCAGAACGACGGCAGGCCGTCGGCGGCCTTCGGGAAGGAATACGCATCGGGCTTGATCACGAAGACCGTCTGCCCGTCACGCACCGGCAGGCTGTAGCTGCCGTCCGCGGCGGTCTTGACGATGGTTTCGCCGTTGGACACCTGCACGCCGGCCAGGCCAGGATCGGTCGCACCGCGGCCCGGCTTGCCGTCACGCTCCAGATAGACCTTGCCGCTGACCACGGTATCGGCGGCCCACGCCGGCGAGGTCAGCAACAGGCAGCACAGCCAGGCGGCAGGCAGTTTCATGGGGGCGGTCCGGGAAAAAGAGACCGCCTATTGTAGATTCCGGCGATGACATCGCGCACGCGATTGCCGCTTTTCCTGTCGTTCCGGCCGCTGGCCGGCATTCCACCAGGCGTCCCTTGATCATCGGGTTGCCGGCCAGCGGCCGGCGCTACCGCACCTCTAACGATGGCGCTTTTCCAGCACATCGCGGGCATCTTCCAGCGACAGCCCGCGCGCGCGCAGCAGCACCAGCAGGTGGTACAGCAGGTCCGACGCCTCGCCCAGCAAGGCCTCATCGTCCTGCGCCACCGCGGCCAGCGCCGTCTCCACGCCTTCCTCGCCCACCTTCTGCGCGATGCGGCGGATGCCGCCTTCGAACAGGGACGTCGTATAGCTGCCGGAGGGGCGCAGCGCCTCACGCACGGCGACCAGCTGGTCCAGGCCACCGAGGAAGTCCTTCGGTGCGCCGTCGAAGCAGCTTTCCGCGCCGGTGTGGCAGGTCGGACCTGCCGGGCGCGCCAGCACCAGCAGCGTATCGGCATCGCAATCGACGCTGATCGACTGCACCGCCAGCACATTGCCGGACTGCTCGCCCTTGGTCCAAAGACGCTGCTTGCTGCGGCTGAAGAAGGTCATGTGGCCGATGGCCAGCGTCGCTGCCAGCGACTCGGCGCTGACGTAGCCCAGCATCAGCACCTGCAGGGTGTCGGCGTCCTGCACAACGGCCGGCAGCAGCCCATCGCCCTTGTCCCAGTCCAGCGTTTCCAGCGCCTGCGGCGACGGCCGCACATCAATAGACATCCCGCACCTCGATCTGCTGCTCGCGCAGGTAGCGCTTCAAGTCGGCAATGGCGATGGCGCCACTGTGGAATACGCTGGCCGCCAGCGCACCGTCAACGTCGGCCTGGTCAAAGGCCTGGGCGAAGTGCTCCATCGTACCCGCACCGCCCGATGCGATGAGGGGCACCTGGCACAGCGCACGTGCCTGGCGCAGCTGCTCGACGTCATAGCCACGGCGCACGCCATCGCTGTCCATGCAGTTCAGCACGATCTCGCCGGCACCCCGGCGCTGCGCCTCGACGATCCAGTCCAGCGTGCGCAGCGGCACTGCCTGGGTTTTATCCGGGTCGCCGCTGAAACGGCGCACGCGCCACTGGCCGTCGTCCTCGCGTACCGAGTCGACACCGACCACCACGCACTGCACGCCGAATTCTTCGGCCAGTTCGGTGATCAGTTCCGGGCGGCCCAGCGCGGGTGAGTTGATCGAGATCTTGTCCGCGCCGGCGAACAGCACGCGACGCGCGGTCTCTACGCTGTCGATGCCGCCGGCCACGCAGAACGGGATATCGATCAGGCGCGCGATGCGCTCGATCCACGCCACGTCCACCGACCGTGCCTCCGGGCTGGCGCCGATGTCATAGAACACCAGCTCGTCGGCACCCTGGTCGCGATAGCGCTGCGCCAGTTCGGCGATGTCCCCCATGTCGACGTGATCGCGGAAACGCACGCCCTTGACCACGCGGCCATCGCGCACGTCCAGGCACGGAATGATGCGGCGGCTCAGCATGCCAGCGCCTCCGCCAGGTCCATGCGCTGTTCCAGCAATGCCTTGCCGAGGATCGCGCCGCCACAACCGGCGGCCTGTGCCGCAGCCACGTCGGCCACATCGCGGATACCGCCTGACGCCTGTACCGCCACGCCCGGCAGCAACGCTGCGAGGTGCCGGTACAGGCTGATGTTGGGCCCGGCGAGCATGCCATCGCGGGCGATGTCGGTGCACAACAGGTGACGCATTCCGGCCTGTGCATAGCGTTCGGCCAGCGCATCCAGGGTCACCCCCGCGTTCTCGGTCCAGCCATGCACCGGCAGCTGCCATTGCCCCTGCGCGTCCTGCCGTGCATCGAGGGCGATGGTCAGCCGCTCCGGGCCGAACTCGCCCAGCCAGCCGATCACCTGCGCCGGCTCGCGCACCGCCAGTGAGCCGATCACCACGCGGCTGGCGCCGGCATCGAGGATGCGTGCCACGTCGTCACGGCCACGCACGCCGCCACCGGTCTGCACCTGCAGCGGGGTCTGCGCACGGATCGCGACCAACAGCGGCGCCAACGTGTAGCCACCGGCACGTGCGGCATCCAGATCGACCAGGTGCATCCACTGTGCGCCCTGCGTGGCGAATGCCTGCGCACGCGGCAGCGGGTCGTCGCCATAGTGGGTTTCCTGCGCGTAGTCGCCCTGGCGCAGCCGCACGACGCGGCCGTCGCGGATATCCAGTGCGGGGTAGACGATGAAACTCATGCAGCGGTGCCCTCGAGGAAATTGCGCAGCATCAGCGAACCGGTATCGCCGGACCGCTCGGGATGGAACTGGGCGCCGAAGTAGCGGCCCTGCTCGACCACGGCGGTGAACAGGCCGCCGTGATCACAGGCGGCGACGGTATGGTTGTTCAGCGGCGCGGCATAGCTGTGCACGAAGTACGCGCTGGCGCGCTCGGGAACCCCCTGCAGCAGCAGCGACGGGCGCAGCGGCAGCAGCCGGTTCCAGCCCATGTGCGGCACGCGGATGCCACAGGCCGGCACCAGCTTGCGCACCACGCCGGGGATCAATCCCAGCGTATCCACGCCGGCCTCTTCGGAGCGGTCAAACAACAGCTGCATGCCCAGGCAGATGCCCATCAAGGGCACCTGCAGCTGGCGCAGCGGCTCGACCAGGCCCTGCGCATGCAGGCGCTGCATGCCGGGGCCGGCCGCGCCGACGCCGGGCAGGATCACCCGTTGCGCGCCGGCCAGGCCTTCGGCATCGCGGACCAGCTTCACCGTCGCACCGAGCCGTTCCAATGCGTAGCGCACCGAACCCAGGTTGGCACCGCCGGCATCGATCAGCACGACCTCGCTCACAGCGCCCCCTTGGTGGTCGGCAAGGCGGTGCCCTGCCGCGCCAGTGCCGGCCGCAGTGCACGTGCCAGGGCCTTGAAGCAGGCTTCAACCTTGTGGTGGTCGTTGTCGCCACGCACCTGCAGGTTGAGGTTCAGCCCGCTGGCATCGCACAGCGAACGGAAGAAGTGCGGGACCAGCTCGGTCGGCATGTCGCCCACGCGCTCGCGCTTGAACTCGCCTTCAAACACGAAATACGGGCGGCCACTGAAATCCAGCGCAGCGCTGGCCAGGGTTTCATCCATCGGCAGGGTAAAGCCGTAACGGCCGATGCCGCGCTTGTCGCCCAGCGCCTCGCGCAGGGCCTGGCCCAGCGCAAGGCCGGTGTCTTCGATGGTGTGGTGCTCGTCGATGTGCAGATCGCCCTCGGCGCGGATGTCCAGGGCGAAACCGCCGTGCTTGCCGATCTGCTCCAGCATGTGGTCGAAGAACGGCAGGCCGGTGTGGATGTGCGCATCGCCGGCACGATCCAGATCCAGTTCGACGCGGATCTTCGTCTCCTTGGTATTGCGCTGGACCACCGCCGTGCGTGGTGCATCGGCCAGTGCGTGGGCGATGCCCGGCCAGTCCCACTCGCCGCCGAACTGTTCGGTGCGCAGCTGGAAGCCACGGATGTTGAGGTTGTCGGCGAACTGCAGGTCGGTGATGCGGTCGCCCACCATGCCCGAGCGCGCCCAGTCGATGCTGCGGTCCTGCAGGTAGGCCGTCATCAGGCCGATGCCCGGCTTGCGCGTCGGCGCGTTGTCGTGCGGCCAGCTGCAGTCGACCAGCACGTCACGGAAAACGATGCCCTGGCTTTCGAAGATCTGCAGCATCAGGTCATTCGGGCCATCGAAGCTGGCGCGCGGGTAGCTCTCGCTGCCGAGGCCATCCTGGTTGGTGACGATCACGAACTGGTAGCCGGCATCGCGCAGCTTCAGCAGCGCCGGGATCACCTGCGGCACGAAGCGCAGCTTCTCGTAGGCGTCGATCTGGAAATCCGCCGGCTCCTCGATGAGGGTGCCGTCGCGGTCGATGAACAGGATCGGCGTCATGCCGCGGCCCTCCGTCCCGACAGGGCCGCAAGCACGCGGTCGTTCTCTTCGGGGCTGCCGATGCTGATACGCAGTGCATCGCCCAGCTGCGGTGCGGCGCGCTGGTCGCGCACCACCACGCCGGCAGCGAGCAGCGCGTCGAACGCCGCCTGCGCATCGGCAAAGCGGACCAGCAGGTAGTTGCCGGCCGATGCGTATACCCGGCCGATGCCAGGCAGGCCCTGCAGGCGGTGGTGCAGGCGCTCGCGCTCGGTGATGACCGTGGCTACCCGCTCAGCGGTGCGCGCAAGCGCGGCCGGCTGCAGCGCCTGCGCGGCCAGCTCGGCGCACGGCGTCGGCACCGGGTACGGCGCCTGGCATCGGCGCAGCACGGCAATCAGTTCCGGCGCGGCGATCAACGTGCCGATACGCGCGGCGGCCAGTGCGTGCGCCTTGGACAACGTGCGCAGCACCGCCAGGTTGGCGTGCGCGGCAAGCAGCGTGGTCGCCGAAGCGCGCTGCGCGTACTCGACATAGGCCTCGTCCACCACCACCAGCGCCTGCCCGCGCAGGGCAAGGGCTACGCGCTCGATCTCCGCCAGCGGGATGTCGCTGCCGGCAGGATTGGACGGCGCGCACAGGAAAACGAGCTTGGCGCCCTGCCCCTTGGCCATAGAGATGACCGCGTCCAGGTCCGTGCGCAGGCCCTCACCATCGTCAATCAGCGGCACCTCGATCAACGGCGCACCCTGCAACCGCGCACAGACTGCGTACATGCCGAATACCGGCGGCGTCACCAGCACGCCATCGCGGCCCGGCACGCACAGGGCGCGGACCAGCAGATCGATCGCCTCGTCGCTGCCACGGCCTACCAGCAGCTGTTGCGGCTGCACGCCGTACAGCGACGCCAGCGCATCACGCAGCGCAGCCGGCTGCGGCTCCGGGTAGCGGCGGCTGCCCCCGGCGGCGTCTGCCGGATTGGCCCACGCCGATTCGTTCGCGTTCAACCACACCTCGCCCTGCACCGCGCTGCTGCGCGCCGAACTGTAGCCGGCAAAGGCCTGCAGGTCCGGCCGTACCAGCGCCAGCACGCCGTCGATATCCGCGCTCATGCGGCCACCTCCATGCGCAGTGCCACCGCACGTTCGTGCGCATCCAGTCCTTCGGCGCTGGCGATGATGCGCGCGCAGCCACCGATCGCGGCCAGGCCAGCGGCGGTCGCGCTCTGTACGCTGATCAGGTTCTGGAAGCTGGCCACGCTGACGCCACTGTAGGCGCGCGCAGCACCGGCGGTGGGCAGCACGTGGTTGGTGCCGCTGCAGTAGTCACCCAGTGCTTCCGGCGTGTAGTCGCCGAGGAACACCGAACCGGCCGCCTGCACCTGGTCCAGCCACGCGCGCGGTTCGCGCAGGGCCAGGATCAGGTGTTCGGGGGCGTAGCGGTTGCTGATCGCAAACGCATCGGCCAACGACTCCACTTGGATCAACTGCGATGCCGACAGCGCCTGGCGGGCGATGTCCTGCCGCGGCAGCAGGGCCACCTGGCGCTCAACTTCGGCCTCGACGGCGGCCAGCATCGCCGCGTCATCGGTCAGCAGCAGCACCTGGGAATCCGGGCCGTGCTCGGCCTGCGACAGCAGGTCGGCGGCAACGAATGCAGGGGTGGCACCGGCATCGGCGATCACCAGCACTTCCGAGGGACCGGCCGGCATGTCGATGGCGGCGGCACCGTCCTGTGCCACCTGCTGCTTGGCTTCGGTGACGAAACTGTTGCCCGGCCCGAACAGCTTGTCGCTGGCCGGGATGCTTTCGGTGCCATAGGCCATCGCCGCGATCGCCTGCGCACCACCCAGCTTGAACACGCGTTGCACACCGGTCAGGCGCGCGGCCACCAGCACCGCAGGATCGGCCGTACCGTCGGCACGCGGCGGGGTGCACAGCACCACCTGTGGGCAACCGGCCAACTGCGCCGGCACGCCCAGCATCAGCGCGGTGGACGGCAGTGGCGCACTACCGGCCGGCACGTACAGGCCAACCCGGCCGATCGGCCGCAGCATGCGCTCGCAGACCACGCCCGGCGCGGTTTCCACCGTATAGCCCTGGCCCATGCCGGCCGCGTGGAAGCGGGTGATGCGTTCGGCCGCTTCCACCATGGCCTGGCGCAGCTCGGCCGGCACCACGGCGTCGGCAGCTGCGAACTCGGCTGCGGAAACTTCGAAATCCTGCAGATCCACGCCATCGAAGCGCGCGGTGATCGCGCGCAGCGCGGCGTCGCCCTGCGTGCGCACCTGCGCGATCAGCGCGGCCACCGCATCACGGGTCTGCTGCGCCACGGTCTGCACCGGGCGGGTCAGCGCCGCGCTGCGTGCGGCCTCGTCAAGTTGCGACCAGATCAGACGATTCATGCCAGCGACCGCTCCACGCTCAGTACCATCAGGCCCTGGGCGCCGGCGCGCTCCAGTTCTTCCATGCGCTGCCAGGTCAATGGACCGGGGCACATGGTCTGCAGGCGCAATGCACCGCCATCGGCAGGCAAACGCACCAACGGTTCGGCATCGGCCAGCAGCTGCGACAACGCGTCGACGCGGTCCTCGCTGGCGCGGAACATCAGCAGCTTGCGGTCCTGCCGCTGCACCACACCGTCCAGGCGGCGCAGCAGCATGCTGCGCAGCGCGCCGCGCGCATCATCGGGAACGCGTACCGCACCGGCCAGCACGGCTTCGCTGTCGAGCAGGTTGTGCACCGGGGTGAGCTGGTTGGCACGCAGCGTGGCGCCGCTGGAGACCAGGTCGCAGATCAGGTCGGCGGTGCCCAGACGCGGCGCGATCTCCACCGAGCCGGACAGTTCCACCACCTGTGCATCCACGCCCTGCGCGGCCAGCCATTGCTTGAGGATGGCCGGGTAGCTGGTGGCGATGCGGGTACCGGCCAGTTGTGCCGGCCCCTGCCATTGCCATTCTTCCGGCACCGCCAGCATCAAGCGGCACTGGCCAAAGCCCAGCCCCCGCAATGCCTGGTAGGCATCGGCCAGACCGATCTGGCGACGCGCGGCCGCCTGTTCGTCCAGTTCATTGCGGCCGACGATGCCCAGGTCGCAGACGCCATCGGCGATCAGGCCGGGAATGTCGTCGTCGCGCACCAGCAGCAGGTCCACCGGCAGTGATTCGCCGTAGCAGAACAACTTGTCGCGGCTCTCGCGCCAGCTCAGGCCACAGGCACTGAGCAGGTTGCGGGCGGGCTCGGCCAGCCGGCCACTCTTCTGGATGGCGATACGCAGCCGGTCTCGCGCCGGCGCTGCCTGGGTTGCACTCATGGGGGAGGTCTCGAAGTCTGGAACGGGGCGCGGATCAGCGCGAAGCAAGGCGGTCGACAGCGGCGGCATAGCCTCGATGGCCATGCTCAAGCGTGCGTGCCACCCGTCCGGTGGTGGTCACGCTGACGCCGGTGCGCTCGTGGATCTCGCGGTACGGCACGCCCTGCTGCAGCAGCGGCACCACCTTCCAGCGGTCGGCCATGGCTTCCAGCTCGGCTGGCGTGCACAGGTCACGCAGGAAGGCGACCACCTGCTCCGGCTCGCGCAGCGCGGCAAAGGCCTGGGCCAGGGCGTCCAGATCGGCTTGCGGGTCTTTGGCGGCGATGTCGGGGCGGGCTTTCACGGGCGGGGCTCTTGCATCAATGTAATAGCGTGTTAGTACATTAACGCATTCTTGCACGCCACGTCAAAGCCCGGCCAGGTTCCGCCAGGCCCGTTCAGGCAGCGGAAACGAAAACGCCCACCGGGCGGTGGGCGTTCGGATGCGGCAATGGACAGGGCTTCGATCAGGGCAGGCAGCGGACCTCTGCCTGCAGCGCGCCGCTGCCCGGCCCGGGCACGCCCGCTCGGCAAGGGCCTGCAGATCCTGCTCAAGCTGCGCTCGATCCATCACATGGCAGCGATCAGCCACCAGCTGGTAATTCGCAGGGCCGATCCGGGTGCTGCGCAACGCCGGATCGCTCTGGCATGCCGCCAGCAGGAACAGCATCAGTGTTCCTGCAGCGGCACGCGTCACGGCATGACCCGCGACTGCTCCAGTTCCACCTGCAGGGTGCTGGCCAGTTCATCACGGGAGACTTCGAACTGCTGCTCGCGCAGCAGGTCCTTCACCGCCACCACGCCGCGCGCCAGCTCGTCTTCGCCAGCCAGCACCACGAAACGGATACCGGCCTTGGCCGCGTACTGGAACTGCTTGCCGATCTTCTTCGGCTCCATCTGCACTTCGGTGTTGATGCCACCGGCGCGCAGGCGGCGGGCGATGTCCAGCGACTGCGGCATGCCCTGCTCGTCCATCAGCGCCACCAGCGCCTGCACGCTGCTGGCCTCGATACCCTCGATCAGGCCAGCTTCGCGCAGCTGCCAGAACAGGCGCGACAGGCCGATGGAAATGCCCACGCCCGGCAGCTTGGACTTGCTGTAGTGGCTGGCCAGGTCTTCATAACGGCCACCGGAACAGATCGACCCGATCTGCGGGTGGTCGGTCAGCGTGGTCTCGTACACCGTGCCGGTGTAGTAATCCAGGCCACGTGCAATGGAGAAGTTCAGGCAGTACGCGCTTTCCGGCACGCCCAGTGCCTGCACCAGCTGCAGTACTTCGCGCAGCTCGGCCACGCCGGCACGCAGGATCTCCGAGGAACCCGCACCGTCTTCCAGCGCTGCCAGCTGTGCCAGCGCATCGGCATGACCCTGCGAACGCACGGCGACGAAGGCCAGGATCTTCTCGACCTGTTCGGCCGGAATGCCGAAGCCCTCGCCCACCAGCGTCTCGCGCACGTAGTCGGGGCCACGCTTGTCCAGCTTGTCCACTTCGCGCAGCACTGCCAGCTGTCGTTCGCCCTCGGCCACGCCCAGGCTTTCGAAGAAGCCGCGCAGCAGCTTGCGGTTGTTCAACTGGATGCTGAAGTCACCGATGCGCAGTTCGGCAAATACAGCATGGATGACCGCCAGCACTTCGGCGTCGTAACGCACGCTCAGGCTGTCCTTGCCGATCACGTCGATGTCGCACTGGTAGAACTCGCGGAAGCGGCCGCGCTGGGCGCGCTCGCCGCGGTACACGCGCTGCATCTGGTAACGGCGGAACGGGAAGGTCAGCTCGTGTTCGTGCTCGGCCACGTAACGCGCCAGCGGCACGGTCAGGTCGAAGCGCAGCGCCATCTCCGGCAGCGAACGATCGCCGGATTCAGCAGCGTTGGCCAGCGCGCCGGTGGACTGCACGAAATACACCTGGCGCTCGGTCTCGCCGCCGGACTTGGTCAGCAGCACATCGGACAGCTCGAACACCGGCGTCTCCACCGGCAGGAACCCGAAGCGCTCGTAGTTGCGGCGGATGACGTCCAGCATGCGCTGGAACGCAATCTGCTCGCGCGGCAGCAGTTCAAGGGTGCCGGGCGGGGTACGGGGCTTGATCACGGGCGGAGCTCCTGCGGAATCGGGGACGTGGGAGGGGGCGACATTCTAGCGCCCCGCATCGCTCAGCCGCAGATAAGGGGTCCAACGGCCGCTTGAAGTATCATAAAGCCCTCCCCCGCCCGCGATACGCCCACGCAACATGTCCCGGCCTTCCGGCGCTCCGCCCGCCACCAACGACCCCGCCGCGCCGTCCTGCGCCACGCTGGACTGCCTGCACTGCTCGGTACGCCACCTGGCGGTGTGCTCTGCGCTGTCGCCCGATGAGGTGCAGGCGCTGGAACAGGTGACCGTGTCGCAGCAGCTGGCGATGGGCAGCACTCTCGCCCGCAGCGGCGAAGAGCGCCAGCATGTCTATACATTGACCGGTGGCGCGCTGCGGCTGGTGCGCACGCTTGCCGATGGCCGTCGCCAGATCAATGGCTTCGTGCTGCCTGGCGATTACCTGGGCCTGAGCGGCAGCGACCACCATCGCTACGACATCGAGGCCATCGCCGACAGCCGCGTGTGCCGCGTTGCCCTGCCGCAGATGAAGGGCCTGCGCGCCCGCTATCCGCACCTGGAGCGCAAGCTGCTGCAGCGCGCCTGCCAGGAGCTGGACGCCGCACAGGATGCCGCGCTGGCGCTGGCACGCCTGCAACCGGCGGAAAAACTCGCTGATTTCCTGCTTCGCCTGGCCGCGCGCGAGGCCAAGCTGGGCGGAGATGGCCTGCGCGTCTCCCTGCCGATGGGCCGCGGCGACATCGCCGATCATCTGGGCCTGACGATGGAGACGGTCAGCCGCACGTTCACCAAGCTGCGCCAGCAGGGGTTGATCGCCCTGCCCCATCTGAACGTGGTTGAGATCCTCGACGAGGATGGCCTGCGCACGCTGGCCGGTGACGTGCAGGGCTGAGCGCCCGATCAGTATCGGCTTGCCGGCCAGCGGCCGGCACTACCACGATCGATTGCTGACATCTGCGGTTGCCGGCCAGCGGCCGGCACTACCCGTGACGCGTGCTTCTGGTAGTGCCGGCCGCTGGCCGGCAACCACGCAGACGCCTCCATCAACGCAACAACACCTCACGCAATGCCGCGTAGTCCGCCGCCAATGGCTCGGCATGTGCCGGACGCTGCAGCAATGCATCCAAGGCCGGCGGCACCGCCACTGCTTCGCCGATCAACGGTTCCACCACCGCCTCGAACTTCGCCGGGTGCGCGGTAGCAACCACCGCCCAGTCACCCTTGGCGCCACCGGCGCGCAGATCCTGCAGCACCTTCACCGCCGTGGCCGTGTGCGGGCAGAACAGTTCACCGTCGCTGGCATGGGCGCTGGCGATGGACGCGCGGATGGTCACGTCATCCACTGCGAAGGCGCGGAACGCCGCCCGCAGCTCGGCATCGTCGCCCTGGTACAGCCAGCGCAGCCGCTCGAAGTTGCTCGGCGCGCCGACATCCATGGCGTTGGCCACGGTCGCAATGCTGGCCGCTGGCTGGTACGGGTCGCCACTGAAATAGCGCGGCAGCACCGCGTTGGCGTTGGTGGCCAGCACGATCTGCCCGATCGGCACGCCCAGCGCGCGCGCCAGCACTGCCGCCATCGCATTGCCGAGGTTGCCGGTCGGCACCACCAGGTTCAAGCGCCGCTGATGCTGCGCATGATGGCCCAGCGCTGCGTGCGCGTAATAGCTCATCTGCGGCAGCAGCCGGCCCAGGCTGATGCTGTTTGCGGAGCTCAGCGGCACCTGTGCCTGCAGATCGCGGTCGGCCAGCGCCTGCTTCACCATCGCCTGGCAGTCATCGAACGAACCGGCCACCCGCAGCGCCTGGATGTTGTCGCCAAAGCAGCCGAGCTGGTGCGCCTGTCGCGGCGACACCCGCCCATCGGGATACAGCACAACCACGCGTACACCGGGCTGCCGATGGAAGGCCGCCGCTACGGCTGCACCGGTGTCACCAGAGGTGGCCACGACGATGGTCAGATCGCGTCCCTTGCCGGTCTGCAGCCGCGACAGCACACCGGCGAGGAAGCGCGCGCCGATATCCTTGAACGCCGCCGTCGGCCCATGGAACAGCTCCAGCACATGGTCACCGCTGTTGCGCAGCGCGCGCAATGGCACGGGGAAATCGAAGGCCTCACGGCAGATCGATGGCAAGGCCTCGGCCAGCACATCGCCCGCGAAGAACGGCGCCAGCAGGTCAGCGGCGGTATCGGCCAGGCTCGTACCGGCCTGCAGCGCGCGCGGCGCCGGCAGCACCTCCGGTACGTACAGGCCACCATCGGGGGCGAGACCGGCAGCGATGGCCGCACTGAGTCCAACGGCCGGCGACTGGCCGCGGGTCGAAACGAATTGCATGGGGTCGATATCCGGTAGGGAGGAAGGATTCAGCACAAGCAGGCTCCGGGTGCATCCAGCGGCGAGATCCAGGCATCACTGTCGAAGCCGGCAGCGGCAAACGCCGCACGCACCGGCTGCGCTGCCGCGCGCGCCTGGTCGGCATCTTCAAACCAGGCAAAGACGCTGGGCCCGGCGCCGGAAATGCCCGCGCCCATCGCGCCGGCGGCCAGTGCAGCATCGCGTGCCGCGTCGAAGCCCACGATCAGGCCCGCCCGCCGCGGTTCCACCAGCACATCGCGCAGGCCGGCGCGCACCAGCGAGGCATCGCTGCGATGGCAACCGCTCAACACCAGCGCCAGGTGGGCACTCTGCGCGACGAATTCGCCCAGCGCATAGCTGCCCTGCAGCGCCTGTCGTGCCCGCCGGGTCTCCAGCACCGCATGCGGATGCACCAGCAGGCTGTGCCAGCTGGCCGGCACCGGAATCGGCACCAGGCGATCAGCCGTGCACAGCGCCACGCCGCCCAGCAGCAGCGGGCCGACGTTGTCACCATGGCGGCCACCGCTGGCGACGGCTTCGCCATCCAGTGCGAACGGATACAGCGCGTCGCGCGGCAGTGGTGCGTCCAGCAGTGCATTGGCTGCCACCAGCGCGGCCACGCAGGAGGCCGCCGATCCGCCCATGCCGGAGCCGAACGGAATGCCCTTGTCGATCTCGATGGCGAAACCGAAGCCCAGCCCCAGCGCTGCACGCAGTGCGATCAGCGCGGCGCCGGCGGTATTGCCTGGTGCATCCAGCGGCAGTTCGACCGCACTGCCACGGATCGCATCGATGCGCACCAACGGTTCGTCGATGCGGCGCACGCTCACCGTATCGCCGATACCGGCGATGGCGTGGCCCAGGATGTCGAAGCCGACCGCCACGTTGGCCACCGATGCGGGTGCGAAAGCGCGTGCGATCACAGCCGCGCTCCTTCGCCGGCCGCCACCCGCAGCAGATCAGCGAACACGCCGGCAGCGGTGACTTCCGGGCCCGCGCCCGGGCCCTGCACCACCAGCGGGTTGTCGCAGTAGCGGCGGGTACGGAACTGCACCACGTTGTCGGTCAGCCGAAGGTTGGCGAACGCGTGGTCGGCCGGCAGCTCCTGCAACCCGACCGACGCGCCATCCGGCCCCAGCCGCGCGACATAGCGCAGCACCGCACCGCGCTGGCGGGCATCGTGCAGCCGGGCCAGCAGCGCCTCATCGGAGGCACCCAGGCGGGCCATGAAATCGTCCACGCTTCCTTCGCGCAGCAACGCTGGCACCAGGCTCTCCACCTGCACCTGCTCCAGGCTGAGCGCGTGACCGGCCTCGCGGGCCAGGATCACCAGCTTGCGCGCAACATCCACACCGGACAGGTCGTCGCGCGGATCCGGCTCGGTGTAGCCCATCGAGCGCGCCTGCGCGACCAGTGCCGAGAACGGCTGGCTGCCGTCAAAACGATTGAACAGCCAGGCCAGCGTGCCGGAGAAGATGCCTTCGATCGCCAGCACTTCGTCTCCGGTATCCACCAGGTCACGCAGCGTGGTGATCACCGGCAGGCCGGCACCCACCGTGGCCTCGTAGCGGAAGCGCGCACCACTGGCCGCCGCCGCCGCGCGGATGCGCTGGTAGCGTGCCAGCGGACCGGCGCCAGCCTGCTTGTTCGGGGTCACCACATGGATGCCGGCGGCCAGCCAACCTTCATAGCGCTCGGCAACCTCTGCACTGCCACTGCAGTCGATCACCACCGCGTGCGGCAGATGCGCGGCCAGCAGGTGCTCGGTGAAGTGGTCCAGATCGCTGGCCTGGCCGGCGTCCTGCAGCGCCTGGCGCCAGTCTTCATGCAGGCCATCGGCCTCCAGGCGCATGCGCGAGCGTGACGCAAGCGCGCGCAGGCGCAGATCGACATTGGCCTTGGCCAGCAACTGCGGGCGCGCCGCCAGCAGCTGGTCCAGCAGCGCAGCGCCAACATTGCCCGGACCGATCACCCCCACCGCGAACGTCTGCGGCGACAGCCAGAACCCGGCATGCGCGGCACGCAGCGCGCGGGTCGCGTCGGCGCTTGCCACCGCCACCGAGATGTTGCGTTCGGAGGACCCCTGCGCGATCGCAAGGATGTTCACCTGCGCCCGGCCCAGCGATTCGAACAGCCGTGCAGCCACACCCGGCTGGCCCGCCATGCCATCGCCGACGGCGGCCAGCACGCTGACGCCCTCGCTGACCTGCACGCGCTGCACCTGGCCGGCGGCCAGCTCGTGCGAGAACGCCTGCACCACGGCATCGCGACCACGCGCCGCTTCGCCTGCGCGGACAACACAGCAGATCGAATGTTCGGAAGAGCCCTGCGAGATCATCACCACCGAGACCTGTGCCTGGCGCAGCGCGGCGAACACCCGTTCGGCGGTACCCGGCACGCCGATCAGGCCGGTGCCTTCCAGGTTCAGCAGGGCCAGATCCGTGCTCAGCGTCAGCCCTTTCACCGGGCCACGTGGCGAGCGCTCGGCGCTGATCCGCGTACCCGGATGGCTGGGCTGGAAGGTATTGCGGATGAAGATCGGCAGGCCCAGCCGGATCGCCGGTGACATCGTCTGCGGATGCACCACTTTCGCCCCGAAATAGGCCAGCTCGCAGGCCTCGTCGTAGCTCAGCGCGTGCAGCTGCACGGCCTCCGGCACCAGCCGCGGGTCGGCCGACAGCACGCCGTCGACGTCGGTCCAGATATGCAGTTCATCGGCGGCGAACAGTGCGGCGAAGATCGCGCCGGAGTAGTCACTGCCGTTGCGGCCCAGCGTGGTGACGCGGTCCTGGCGGTCGCGGGCGACGAAACCGGTGGCGACCACGCGCGACTGCGGGTGCTGCAGCCGCCACGCGGCAAGGCGGCCGGCACTGGCATCCCAGTCGACATCCACGCCCAGTTCGCCGTGGCCGACCACCAGCACATCGCGTGCATCCAGCACCGCGCAGTCCTCGCCCAGCGCGCGCAGGTGGGTACCAAGCAACTGTGCGGAGAACACTTCGCCCAGGCCCTGCACGCGGTCGAGCACCTCGCGTGGCAGTTCGCCGATCACCGCCAGCGCGGCCAGCACCTCGGCCAACTGGTCGAAACGTGCATCGATCCAGTCCACGGTATCGCCCACCTGCTCACCCAGCAGCGCTACCGCGGCACCCCGATGCCGCGCGCGCAGCGCATGCCACGCCTCCTGCCAGCCGGCATCGCCCTGGGCTGCCAGGTGTGCCAGTTCGATCAGCGCATCGGTAACCCCCTTCATGGCCGAGACCACGCTGACCTGCAACGACTCGGGGCGGGCCAGCAGCAGGCCGGCGACATGGCGATAGCGCTCGGCGTCGGCCACCGAGGTGCCGCCGAACTTGTGCACGACAGTGGACGGCGCGGCCAATGCGGACGCGGCAGGCGAATGGGCGGGAGCGATGGAAGACATGCAGACCTCGGTTGGAGGCCCCGTCGCATGCAGGTGGTCGAGTTTCCCCGTCACCTGGATGGTGCGGGGCCGTTGTTTTCGGGAGTTACACGAAGACGACGGGCCGCACCAGGGCAGTGGTGACGGTGGTGGTGGTAATGGTGGTGGTGATGGCGACCGGCGCAGTCGAACGGCCCGCGGTAGCGGGGGCGATCAGGCGGGCGTTGGCGGCATCAAGGACCATGGGCTACAGAAAACACCGCCGCGATGGTTGCTGTCAAGTGTTGCGGCGCAATATTTCTTTGCGGCGATCATCGGCCAACGTGCCGGCATTTGGTTGCAACTGAGACCAACGGGTGATCGTCGGCCTCAGTGCGTCGATTCAGCCGACATGTTCGGTGATTGCGCGCGGCGTGCGATGCGCATGCGCGCACAACAGCACCCCGCCCACCAGCAGCACGATCGCCAGCAGTTCCAGCAGGCTGGGCCAGCGCCGCTGCCAGGCGAAGGCGTACAGCAGCGCGAACAGGGTCTCGAACACGATCATCTGCCCGGTCAGGGTCAGCGGCAGCAGGCGACTGGCCCGGTTCCAGAACGCATTGCCGAGGATCGAGGCGACCACCGCCACGCCGGCGCTGATGGCCCAGAACCCACCCCATTGCGCAGCCGTATGCGCCTGGTTGTGTCCACTGAACGCCATCGGCACCAGCAGCAGCGACAACCCGCCGGTGGTGACGCCGGTCAGCAGTGACCAGTCGTGGCTGGAAAGGTCGGGCCGCCGCGACAGCCAGCGGCTGTTGCCGATGGAATACAGCGCCCACGAGAACAACGCACCGAACGCGCACAGCAGGCCGATCAGGCGTTGCCGCCAAGGCGTGCCCAGATGCTCGGACATCAGCGCCTCCCAGCCGACCATCGCTACGCCGAGCACGCACAGCGCCAGCGCCGGCAGCAGCTGCTTCAACGGCACCGCACCCTGCTCGCGCACGCCCACCAGGGTGACCACGACCGGAATCAGGCCGACAATCAACGAAGCAGCGGCGCCACCGGCCCACTGCACCGCCGTGGCCAACAGCAGGAAGTACACCAGGTTGCCGGCCAGGCTGAGCCACAACAGGCCGATCCACTCAGCGCGACCGAGCTTCGGCGCCAGCCGCTTCCAGCGCGGCAGCAGCAGGACCACGGCGATCAGGCCATAGACCAGATAGCGGCCGGCGGAAAGCTGCAGGGCATTGAACGAGCTCAACACGGCGGGCGCGAGGAAGACCACGCCCCACAGCGCACCGGCGGCGATGCCATTGGCGATGCCCAGGGCAATCGGGTTGTTGCGCATTGCAGGTTCACAGCAAGAACGGGCCGCGCAGTGTAAGCGGCCCCTTGCCGGCCGGTCTTGACCGAGGCTACTGCCGGTTCGCTTCCGCAGCGTTGGGTGTGGCTCGCCGCCATGCCGCCGGCGTCTGCCCGCATTCGCGGCGCAGCGCACGGGTCAGTGCACTCTGCTCGGAATACCCTGCGGCCAGTGCGATATCGCTGATCGATGCCTGGCTGACCCGCAACTGGTGCTTGGCCCAGCGCAGGCGGCTGGCACTGAGCCACGCCTGCGGGCTGAGCCCGAACTCACGCCGGAACACCGCATGCAGGCGGCTTTCGCTGATGCCGACAAAGGCAGCCATGCGCGCTACCGACCACGCATGCCCCGGCATCGCCTCGACCGCAGCGCACAGGCCCTGCAGGCGCGCACCACTACCGGCAGGCGCGAAGACCCGCAGCAGTTCCGGTAGCAGCGCTGGCACAGGCCGGCCCGTCTGCACCTGGGCAAGCCGCTGCCGCAGCGACAGCGGGAGATGCAGCCAGCGCTGCCGGCACAGGTGCTCCTGGGTCGCGTCATCGAGCACGCCCGGCCCGCAGTCGACAATCACGAAACCGTTGGGACCCTCGGCCATCTGGTCGTGCGCTTCGCCGGCCGCCACGAATGCTCCCTGCAGCAGGTCAAGACGGCCGCCCCTGCCCTCCATCTCGAACTGCAGCTCACCCTGCAGCGGCAGCACCCACTGCGCATAGCCGTGGCGATCCAGGCCGGTGGCCTGACCGTAGTGCCGTAGATGGAAGATGGCGCCCATCCGAGCAGTCTGCGCGTGTAACACTTGCCGTGCAAACCGCTGCTATAGTCGGCCCGTCATCCAACGCAGGGAGTGCAGGACATGACTTACAGGCACGCATCCATGGTACTGGCCGCCAGCCTCGCGCTGGTGCTCACCGCCACGGCTTCGGCACAGGAACGCATGCCACCGGCCCCGCACTGCATGGACGCTGTCGGCGTCCAGGAAGTGGAGCAGGCATCACCGCGCTCGATCGCGCTGCGTGCCGCCTCCGGCCAAGCCTATCGCATCGACTTCGCCGAGGATTGCCCCGGCGTCCGCGCAGCCACCACGTTGAAGCTGGAAGCACCCGCCGGCTGGGCCTGCGGTCGTCCCAGCGAGCGCGTTGTGGTCGATGGCCACAGCTGTGCCGTCAGTGCAGTCACCCCGGTCCAGGCCCGCGACTATGCCAGCGTGGCCCGCGACAGCGACAGCCTGCGCACGGCCACCCTGCCCGCCCTGACGATCCGCCAACGCAAGGACGTCCGTCGCGGCTTCGGCGGCTCGGCCTCGTACTGCTTCGCCACCCGCAATGTGCGCGGCTGGTCGTCCGACACGCAGGGCATGCTGGTGGAAACCAACCCGCTGCGTAGCGGCGGCCATCGCTTTTACCGTGTTGAACTGGGCAGCCACTGCCTCCAGCTCGACCGCTCACCGGAATTGAGCTTCCAATCCGGCATGCAGAACGGCCTGATCTGCGGCAACCCCGGCGACCGCGTGGTTACGGCCGATTTCGCCAGCTTCGACGAGCGCAGCGACGCGGTGGCGCCGCTGCCCCGCTTCACCCGCCGCGGCGCCTGCACGATCCAGGCGGTCTACCCGGCCTCCAGCCAGGCGTCGAACTAGCCGTCGACGCCGAGGAAGGTGAACGGTGCGCTGGGCACGAAATGGCCCAGTGCATCGCCGGCGAAGGTATTGCGCTGGTCACGGCCGAGATCGAGCTTGAGCACCTTTCCGCCGAAATCGACCTTGGTCAGGTCGACCCAGAAGGTGTTGGGCGTCAGTGCCGACTCGAAGAAATACAGGCGCCGCTTGTGGTCGGCGACCGTACGCCAGCGGGTGGACGAGATGTTGGGCTCGCCCGGCGTGGTGATGCCGAACGGTACCGACACGTTGCGGATCACGCTGAACACACTGGCCAGCGCCTCCACCGGATCTTCCGCTTTCGGAATCGCGTTGATGTAGAAGGAGGCCCGCGCGAAGCGGTCGGCCGAACGGTTGGTGCCCGGCAGCATCACCGTGCCACCGATCTGCTGCCAGTAGCTGTTCAATGCCAGCTGCTGGTCGAAGACCGGCGAATTGGTCATCACCTGATAGCGCCGATCATGGTGGATCACCTGGCGCCCGCCGATGTATTCGACGATCGCGCTGTCACCCGTGGCGTCGGACAGCGACAGATGCAGCGTCGCCTGGCGGTCCTCGCCCGGCACCTTGTCGGTGACGATCGAGTACGGTTCGCGCTGCAGCGCGGTCACCGCCTCTTCCACCGTCGCGAAATTATCCAGCACGTACTGCGCCCACAACGAGATGGACAGGCCGGGCTTGCCGCTGCGCTGGGCCGGGTACTCCGACTCGACCAGCCACAGCAGGTTGGCGACCAGGCCCTTCTCGTTCATGCCATCGGTGGTGGAAATGTCATAGCCGGTGGCCACCACGCTGCCGTAGCGTGCAGTCCAGGCGATCGACCCCGGCCCCGCCTTTCCGGTGCGCGCAATGCCACGCGGCAACACGTAGAGATTGGTGGCCACGTCCACTTTCCAGTCCATCGAGCGGGCGGTGATGACGTCGCCGTTGTCGCCCAGATACACCGCGCGCGTGCAGGCCATCGCCGGCGTTGCCGCCGTCGCCAGTGCCGCCGCCAGCAACGCGCCGCCTTTCCATTTCATCCGTGCCATGTCGTCCTCCGTTCCCCGGGAAAGGTGATCTGAACCCCGCAACGGTGAGACGAACGTGAAGCCTCAGCGCAGCCAGCGATCATGCAGCCAGAAACCGGCAGCCATTGCTGGCACGAACCACAGGGCTTCGCGCGCGCCCACCGCCAACGCGGCCAGCGCGGGCCCCGGGCAATAGCCGACCCAGCCCCAGCCGACACCGAACAGCGCCGCACCCAGCAGCAACCGCGTGTCGACAGCCTGCGCCGCCGGCAGCTCGAAACGTTCGGCGCACCATGGCCGCTGCCGCCGCCGCAGCCAGAATTGACCCAGTGCGCTGACCAGCAGCGCCGACGCCAGCACCCAGGCCAGCGTGGGATCGAAGTCGCCAGCCACATCAAGGAACCCCAGCACGCGACGCGGGTCGGTCATGCCGGCCAGCGCGAGGCCGGCACCGAACAGGCCGCCGGCCAGACCTGCCGCCCACAACCTGCGGCTCATGCCAGGCCTCCGCCGTGACGTAGCAGGAACGTGGTGAGCATCGCGCAGGCCATGAACACCAGCACCGCCACCAGCGATCGCCGCGATCCACGGGCGAGGCCACAGACACCGTGGCCGCTGGTGCAGCCGTTGCCCAGCCGCGTACCCAGGCCCACCAGGACACCGGCAGCGATCAATTGCCAGGCCGGCAGCGCGTCGCGCAGCAAGGCGTGTGGTGGTTGTCCTGCACCCGCCTGCCAACTCAACACCGCTGCCGCCGCCGACATCAGTCCGAGCAGGAAAGCCCAGCGCCAACCACGATCACCGCGCGGCGCGGCAGCGGCGCCAGCAGCGATACCGCTGATGCCCGCCACCCGACCGAGCGTGGCCAGTAGCAGCACCGCCGACACACCGATCAGGCCGCCGCCTGCAATTGCCGCCCATGGCAGGTTCATGCCCTGCCCCTCTGCATCGCGCGCATCGGCTTGCCCTTCAATTTAGATTTCTCTAAATTAGACTTTCCTGAACTACCGGGTCAAGCCGTGCCCAGCATCACCACCGACAGTGCCGCGATGGCTACGCATGCCGCACAAGCGGCTGCCCTGCTGAAATCGCTGGCACACCCGGCGCGACTGCGCGTGTTGTGTCGCCTGGTGGAAGGCGAAGCACCGGTGCCGGAACTGCAGGCCCTGACTGGCCTGAGCGCATCGGCGCTGTCACAGCATCTGGCCGTGCTGCGCAATCTGGAGGTGGTGGCAACGCGGCGGCAGGCACAGACACTGCACTATCGGCTGCTGGAGGGTCCGGCGCTGGGGGTGCTGCAGGCATTGCACGCGGCGTACTGCGCCCCGCAACGTTAGCGGTCAACCCGCGCTGAGTACCGGCCGCACAACCTCGGCCAACAGATCCACCGCCGTAAGCACGACGCTGTCACCGTTCACCGAGCGGGCGAATCCCGACCAGTCGCCTGCGGAAAGCTGACGCAGCAGCGCGGCGTCGACCGGCAGCCCGCGCATTGCCCAGTACGGAAACTGGCGCTGGCCCAGCCGGCCACGCGCCAGCTCGACGATGTCGACATGGCTGCCGGCCTGCAGGATGCGCTCATAGACCGAATCGATGCCATCAGGCGGGCCTTCGATGTACTGCAGGAAGCGTTCGCCGTCATGCAGCAGCACACCCGTCACCCCTGCCATCTTGTTGAAGCGCGAGGCATCCTCGACCAGCGTCTGCAGACGTGCGGCAGACAGATCCGGCTTGGCCTGGCTGACATAGGCGATGGCGCGCAGTGGCATGGAGCTTCCTTTGCAAGAGTAGTGCCACGGTAGCAGTTGCGGACGAGCCCGTCTCAGTTCGCTCACGCGCCAGCTGAAGAATTCAGGAAACCGCCGGACTGCGCAAATCGGATCGACGAGGCAGCAGCGCCTCGAACACCACGTGCCCTGCCTCGTTGCGCGCGCTCAACTGGCCCCCATGCGCACGCACGAACTGGTCAACGATGTACAGCCCCAGCCCGAGCCCGTTGCTCTGGTGGAAGCTGGCCTTGAAGGGTTCGAACAGGCGCGGCAGCAACGCCTCATCGACATGGCCGGTGTTGCGAACGCGCAGCGCAACCACCCGTGCATCGCCACCATCGACCTGCACCTGCACCGTCGCGTCGGCGCCATGGGTGAGTGCGTTGCCGACCAGGTTGGCGACGATCTGACCAAGGCGATCCATGTCGCCCTGCAGCGTCGAATCGCCACGGACGTCCAGCGCGATCCGATCGCTTCGATGGCCGGCACCGGCCTCGACCAGCACCGCACGCGTCACCTCGGCCAGGTCACAGACGCTGCTCTGCAGGCGCAGGCCACCGCTGCGGATCCGCGAGAAGTCCAGCAGCTGCTCGACCATGCGTGCCATCCGCAGCGTGCTGGCCTCCAGGTAGCTCAGTGTCTGCTGCGCGCCTGCATTGTCGTCCGGCAGTTCCAGCGACAGCTTGTCGGCACACAGCAGGATGGCCGACAGCGGCGTGCGCAGGTCGTGGGTGAGCACCGCCGCCATGGTCTCGTTGAGCTTCAACGCGCGCTCCAGCGCTTCGTTGCGCGCCTTCAGCAGCTGCCGCTGCTGGTAGAGCTCGATGAACACATTGACCTTGCTGAGGATCACCTGCGGCGCCACCGGCTTGTGCAGGAAATCCACCGCGCCGGTCTCGTAGCCCTTGAACACCCGCAACGGATCATCCGGCGAGGCGGTCAGGAAGATGATTGGCACATCCCGGCTGCGCTGCGAGCCACGCATCAGCTCGGCCAGCATGAAACCGTCGATCTCCGGCATGTGCACGTCCAGCAGCGCCAGCGCTACCTCATGCTCCAGCAGCAGCTCCAGCGCCTGCGCGCCAGAGTCCGCCAGCAACAGGTTGACGCCCTCGCGGCGCAGCAGCGCCTGCATGGCCACCAGGTTCTGCGGCACGTCGTCGACGATCAGCAGGTTGACCGGCGCCTGCGACTGGGCAGGGTCCGGCGGCAGCAGGTTCATGCAAACAACTCCTTCAGGCGGCGGCACATCAGTTCAAGGGGCAGCACGGCGTCGGCGCCGGCATGCTGCAGGGCAGAGGCCGGCATCATCGATGCCTCGGCCTCCTCGGGGCATTGCAACCAGGCCTGGCCGCCAGCGGCGCGCACTGCGGCCACGCCATCACTGCCATCGCTGCTGGCACCGGTCAGCAGGATCGCCAGCACCCCCGTGCCGAACGCGGCTGCGGCCGATTCGAACAGCGGATCGATGGCCGGCCGCGAGAACAACACCGGTTCGTCCATCGACAATGCGATGGCCTGCGTGTCCTCCACCAGCAGGTGGTAGTCCGGCGGCGCGAACGTCACCGTTCCGGCCTGCAAGGGCTGCTTGTCCTCCGCTTCGCGCAGGACCAACGTGCAGTACGGCGCCAGCACCTCGGCGATGCGGCTGGAACGGTCGCGCGGCAGGTGCAGCACCACCAGCACCGGCACCGGCAGGGTGGCCGGCAACGCACCCAGCACGATCTGCAGGGCGGCCACGCCACCGGCCGATGCGCCGATCACCACCACGTCAGGGTGGGACATCGCCGCCATCAGGCCACCTTCCGGTACAGGCGGTGCTCCCGCGAACAGGCTTCGAACGCATCGTGATGGCGACCGAACTGCAGCGACTCCTTGCTGCCCAGGCCGAGGAAGCCGCGATGCACCAGGGCTTCGCGGAACAGGCCCACCGCCCGATCCTGCAGGTCGCGGTTGAAATAGATCAGCACGTTGCGGCAAGACACCAGGTGCACTTCCGAAAACACCGTGTCGGTGGCCAGGCTGTGGTCGGCAAACACCACGTTGCGGCGCAGCTGGCGGTCGAAGACCGCGCCGTCGTAAGCGGTGCTGTAATAGTCCGACAGTGAAGCGGTGCCGCCGGCGGCAAGGTAGTTCCGGCTGAACTGGGCCAGGCGGTCGATGCCGTAGGCGCCGGCCTCAGCCGTGGCCAGTGCCGCGGGGTTGATGTCGGTGGCGTAGACGATGCTGCGCTCAAGCAGGCCTTCCTCGTGCAGCAGGATCGCCAGCGACCACACTTCCTCGCCGGTACTGCAGCCGGCTACCCACAGCTTCACCGAGGGGTAGGTGCGCAACACCGGTACCACCTGTTCGCGCATCTGCCGGAAATATTCCGGGTCACGGAACATCTCCGAAACCTGCACGGTGAAGAACTGCATCGCCTGCGCGAACAGCTCCGGCTCGTGCAGCAGCCGATGCTGCAGGTCCGACAGGCGCTCGCACTCGTAGCGCTGCATGGCCTGGCTGACGCGACGGCGCAGCGAGGACACCGCATAGCTGCGGAAGTCGTAGTGGTAGCGCTGGTACAGCGCTTCCAGCAGTACCTTCAGCTCCAGGTCGAACAGCGCCTGCTCGTTCATTGCCGCGAGCACCAGACCCGGCACAGCGATACCAGCTTGTCCACGTCGATGGGCTTGGCGATGTAGTCGTTGGCACCGGCCTGCAGGCAGCGTTCACGGTCATCGGGCATGGCCTTGGCGGTCAGCGCGATGATCGGCAGGTCCTGCAGGTGGCGCTGCGCGCGGATCTCGCGCATCGCCTGCAGGCCATCCTTCTCCGGCATCATGATGTCCATCAGCACCAGGTCCACCTCGCGCTGGGCCAGGCGGTCGACGGCCTCCTGGCCATTGCGGGCGATCTCCAGCGTCACCCCCAGCGGCTCCAGCACGCTGGACAGCGCGAAGATGTTGCGCACGTCGTCCTCGGCCAGCAGCACGGTGCGTCCATCGAGCACGGTGTCGCGGCGGCGCGCTTCGCGCAGCAGGCGCTGCTGGTCGCTGGGCAGGTTGGCCTCCACGCTGTGCAGGAACAGCGTCACCTCGTCGAGCAGGCGCTCGGGCGAGCGTGCACCCTTGATGATGATGCTCTTGGAGTAGCGGCGCAGGCGCTGCTCTTCTTCGCGGCTGAGGGCACGGCCGGTATAGACGATGACCGGCGGGAAGCCGACATCATCGTTGCCTGCCATGTGCTCGAGCAGGTCGTAGCCACTGCCGTCGGGCAGCGACAGGTCCATCACCATGCAGTCGAAGGTGACCGTGCTCAGCTGCTCCACCGCTGCGGCAAGCGTACCGACAGCAGCGATCTGCAGCTGATCACGGCCCAGCAGCAGTTCCAGGTTGCGGCGCAGATCGTTGTCGTCCTCCACGATCAGCAGGCGCCGCACGTCGCGCTGGCTGGTCTGTTCAAGCTGTTCGATGGCAGCCACCAGGCGCTCGCGCGTGGTCGGCTTGATCGCAAAGCCGATCGCGCCCAGTTCGCGTGCCACCTGGCCGCGGTCCATGCCCGAGACCACATGCACCGGAATGTGCCGGGTGTCGGGGTTGCGCTTGAGCCGTTCGAGCACGGTCAGGCCCGAAACGTCGGGCAGGCCGATGTCCAGCAGGATGCCGTTGGGACGCAGGTCCGCCGCCAGCGCCAGCGCCTCTTCGGCCGTGGTGGCCACCACGCAGTCGAAATCAAGCTCGTGCGCCAGCGTCACCAGGGCTTCGGCGAAGACCGCATCGTCCTCCACGGCCAGGATCAAGCGTCCCGCATGGCGGCGGCGGCCACGGTCATCGGCCACCGCTGCCACCGGCGCCGCACTGGACCGCTGGTCAAGGGGGGCTGGTGCCACGGGGGTGGCGGGTACGGGCTGCACCGGCACCGGCGCTGCGCCGCCTGCGGCGGCCTCGGCTGCCGGCGCGCCCTGCAGCGGCAGTTCGAGAATGAAGCAGCTGCCGCGGCCCGGCTCGCTGTCCACCTGGATGTCACCGCCCATGCGCACCGCAAGGTCACGCGAGATCGACAGGCCCAGGCCGGTGCCGCCGTAACGGCGGCGGGTGCTGCCATCGGCCTGGCGGAATGCTTCGAAGATCAGCTGCAGCTGGTCGCGTGCAATGCCGATGCCGCTGTCGGCCACTTCGAATCGGATCCGGCCATTGCCGCCGCTGCGAACGTGCAGGCTCACCTTGCCGTGCTCGGTGAACTTGACCGCATTGGCCAGCAGGTTCTTCAGGATCTGCTGCAGGCGCTGGTTGTCGGCCACCAGCTGGCTGGGGGCCAGGCCATCGGACTCGATCTGCAGCGTCAGGCCCTTCTGCCGCGCCATCGGCTCGAAGGTTTCGCGCAGTCGCTGCAGCACGCTGTCGACCACCACCACTTCGTCGGCCAGTTCGACGTGCCCTGCTTCGATGCGCGACAGGTCCAGGATGTCGTTGATCAGCGCCAGCAGGTCGTTGTTCGACGACAGGATGGCGCGGGCGTACTTGACCTGCTCGTCGCTGAGCAAGCCGTCCTTGTTGTCGGCCAGCAGCTTGGCCAGGATCAGCGAACTGTTCAGCGGGGTGCGCAGCTCGTGCGACATGTTGGCCAGGAACTCGGACTTGTAGCGCGAGGTGGCGGCCAGTTCATTGCTGTTGCGCACCAGCTGCCCCTGCGCCACCAGCAGCGCCTGCTTCTGCGCCTCCAGCTCGTGGGTGCGTTCTTCCAGCTGCACGTTGCTCTGTTCCAGCTCGGCCTGCTGCTGTTCCAGATGCGTCTGCGACTGCATCAGGCTGCGGCTCTGCTCTTCCAGCTCCTCATTGGCAACCCGCAGCTCTTCCTGCTGTGCCTGCAGTTCTTCGCCCTGGCGCTGCGACTCTTCCAGCAGCACCACCAGCTGTGCGCGCAGCATCGAGGTGCGCAGGGCCATGCCGATGGTCTCGGCGCAGCGCAGCAGCAGCTCGTCATCCAGCGCCCGCTGCTCACCGACAGCCGCTCGGCCCAGCTCGAGCACGCCCACGATCGCGCCGTCGCTGCTGACCGGGGCAAGGATCCGTTCACGCACGGGCACGCGCCCCAGGCTGGTCTGCAGCTCCAGCGGCGCCGCTTCATCCCCCTGCAGATGCCGCGCCCGCTGGTCGCGGGCCACCTGCCCTGCCACCCCTTCCTGCAGGCCCAACGTGGCCGGGATGCCGTTCGGCAACGCCAGCCCACCGGTCAGCTGCAGGCGTCCGCCTTCCAGCCGGTAGAGCGCACCGACATCGGCACCCAGCTGGGTCGCCAGCGTCGACACCGCCGCTTCGGCGATCTGTTCCGGCCCGAGCTCACCGCGCAGGCTGAGCGCCACCGCGTTCTCCGCCTCCTGCAGCCACAGCGCACGCATCGCCTCGCGTCGCGCCTGGATGGCACGCGAGGCGATGAGTGCGATCATCAGGAAAGCCGCGCCACCGATCGACCGGTTGACGAACGAGAAGGATGAGTTGTTGCTGGCCGGCGCCACGTTGTAGCCCACCGCCAGCAGCACGCAGGCGCTGACAGCCACCACGAACGGCACCCGGGCGCTGCGCTGGAACACAGTGACGCCGATGGCCATGAAATAGGCCAGCCACACGGCATAGCCCAGGGGTACCACCAGTTCCAGCGCGGCCGTAGCCGCCACCAGTACCGCCGACGTCATCCAGATCCAGCGGTCACGCGTAGTCGCACCAGGACGCATGCAGGTCGGTTCCAGTTTGGAAAAGGGGGCTGATGTTACTCCTTGTCGCATTCAGCCGCATACGACCAATGGCACAGGCGTCGCATGCACGCCCTCTTCACACTCCACTGCCTACGTTCTCGTGCCTGACAGAGGTAATACGCATTTCATCGTGGTCGCTGCCGCTTCGACGCCGTCCGTGCTGACGGACCCTTCCCGACAGCTGCGATTGCTGATCGACAGCGTGCGCGACCATGCGCTGTACCTGCTCGATCCCGATGGCATCGTCTGCAGCTGGAATCCCGGCGCCGAACGCATCAAGGGCTACCGGTCGGAAGAAGTCATCGGCACCCACTTCGGCCGCTTCTACCTGCCCGCTGATCGCGATACGGGAGAGCCACAGCGCCTGCTGCGGCTGGCGGCGGAATGCGGACACCATGCCGCCGAAGGCTGGCGGGTGCGCCGAGATGGGTCTCCCTTCCGTGCCAGCGTGGTCATCGAGTCGGTGGTCGAGAACGGTGAGCTCGTGGGCTTCGTCAAGATCACCCGCGACATCACCGAACAGTGGCAGGCGCAACGGCTGTTGCGCGATGCGCAGCGGGCGCTGCGCCAGACCCAGCAGTTCGAGACGGTCGGCCAGCTCAGCCGCGGCCTTGCCCATGAGTTCAACAACCTGCTGACCACCATCGTCAATGCGCTGGACCTGCTGTCGGCACGGATGGGCGATGACGAGCGTGCCAACACCCTGCTGACCACCGCGCAGGCGGCCAGCGATCGTGGCGCGCTGCTGACCCGGCAGCTGCTGGCCTTCAGCACCGGCCAGACCCTGATCCGCGAAACGCTGGACATCAATGCGCGCATCCGCGACTGGCTGCCGGCACTGCAGGCCACCTGCCCTGCCGGCGTCACCCTGGAAACCGCACTGGCCGGGGGACTGCCTGCGATACTCAGCGATACCGTTCAGCTGCAGACCGCGCTCGCCAACCTGGTCGGCAACGCTGCGGACGCCACCGTTGGTGGCGGCCGGGTATTGATCGCCACCGCGCTGGAGCACCGCATGGACCCCGACGCCGACACATCCCGGCAACGGACCTATGTGACGTTGAGCGTCTGCGATGAGGGCCACGGCATGGCCCCGGACATCGCCGAGCGCGCGACCGAACCTTTCTTCACCACCAAGGACATCGGCAAGGGCAGCGGTCTGGGCCTGAGCCAGGTGTTCGGATTCACCACCCAGAGCGGCGGCTTCGTAGACGTGTCCACCACGCCCGGTGTTGGCACCACGGTCAGCCTGCTGCTACCCGCCACAGAGGAACCCAACCCATGACCGATGATCCGATCCGCGTACTGATGGTGGAGGACCAGACCGATCTGCGCGAAATGATCGGCCTGGCCCTGCGCGACTTCGGCATCGACGTGGCTACCACGGCCGATGCGCAGGAAGCGGTCGCACTGCTGCAGGGCGATACGCGTTTCGACGTGGTGTTCAGTGACATCAGCATGCCCAACGGCATGTCGGGCATCGAGCTGAGCGAGCATGTGGCGCGCGACCAGCCGCAGGCGCGGATGATCCTTTCTTCCGGCTACGCACGCTCGCAGTTGCCGCCGCTGCCCGAGCAGGTGGAATTCCTGCCCAAGCCTTACCGGCTGCGGCAGCTGGTGGAGCTGCTCAGGCAGGCGTGAGCTGTTGCCGCCCTGCCAGGCATGGCCTGGCACTACTGGGTAGCGACCGCCGCGGCCCCGCCAGGCATGGCCTGGCGTTGCCCGGTCCTCAATAGCGACCCACCAGGTTCAGGTACCAGCCGCGGTGGGTGTAGTCGAACTTCGTCAGATCGTCACTGAAGTCGGTGAAGTTGTAGCCCACGCCAACCCGGAAGTTGCGGCCGACGTCGCGGTCCACGCCGGCCAGCCAACCCTGCCGGCGACCGCCGTCCCGCACGTCCAGCAGGCGGTACTCCAGCAGGCCATGCCATTGGTAGTACAGGTCATAGCGCAGCTGTGCTGCACCGAAGTTCGTGGCTGAATCGAACCACGGACCGGTGCCCCGGCCATAGCGGACCTCGCCTTCGCGTCGGGCCAGCTTGGCCGCCACTTCCCAGCGCTGGTCGATGCGGTACACACCTTCCAGCGACAACACCTGGGTACGCTGGTCGTAGTCCACGCCGTTGACCTGGCCCATCGTCGACAGGTCGTACAGATAGCTGTAGCGGCCGAACAGCGCCCAGCGGTCATTGTCCCACGGGCGGTAGGCAAAGCCGAGATTGCCCTCGATGAAGCGGGCGCCGGCCACCGGGTTGATCGCATCGTCGGTGTCGGCGTAGTTGAACCGCGCAGCGATCCGCCAGCTGTCATTGAGACGGTGGCTGAGGCGGTTGGTGCTGACCCATTGCGTGCGGCGCTCGGCACCGGTATCGCGACGCCACTCCAGCTTGCTCTGCCAGTCGGTACCCGGCGACGTGCGGCCGCCGGACAGGCTGACGGCCTTGCGGTCGACCTGGCCACTGCTCGCATCCAGCTTGCCGTCGCTGAGGGTGAAGCCCGCGTTCCAGCCCACCGCCGGATAGAAATCCATGCCGAACGTGTTGGCCAGGCCGGATTCCTGGCCGGATTTGAGGAACTGGCTCTCGTTGAACACGTTGACCTGGTCGGACAGGCGCCAGCGCTGGCCCAGCGTCCAGCCATCCTGCGCATTCGGGCTGAACAGCGGGTCGTATTCACTGCGGTCGGTGGACTGGGTGAACGCACCATAGAAGCTGTGCTGCGGGGTCAGCTTGTACTCGGCATTGACCTGCGCGGCACTGCCCCGATCACCATCGCTCACCTCCGCGCCGATCGTGGACAGGTTGGCGAAGGTGTAGGTACCACCGGCGACCACCGCATCATTGTCCGCGTAGCGGCCATGATCGTCATCGACGGTCAGCTGACCGCCGCCATAGATGTCCAGCGCGGTGCCGATGCGATGGGTGTAGCGCGCTGCCGCCAGCACACCGGCATTGCTGCCGATGCCGCGGTCCTCCTGCACCCGGCGCAGCTCGGCCGACACGCGGTCGTTGTCACCGATCCGCCATTCGGCGGTGGCCTGGGCCTGGATCAACGAGTCATTGCCGCGCCGTGCTTCGCTGTAACGCGCATACAGGCTGAAATCGTCGGTCACGTAGCCCAGCAGTTCGGCGCCCTGTTCGCGCACGCGCTGGCCGGTGTCGAAGCGGCCCACCGAATAGCCTCCCTCGACCTGCCGCCACCAGGCGCCGGCACTCCAGTCGCGCTGGGTCCAGCCCAGCTCGCGCAGGTTCACCCGTGCCTCCACCGCGGTCGCCTCGCCTTCGCGCGGACCCTCGGGGTTGAGGCGGGTGAAGCTCAGGCCACCGTTGTCGGAGAAGAACACCGGCGCACTGGTCGCCTCGCTGCGGCTGTGCTCGACCTTCAGGTAGGTACCACGCCCGGCCTGCAGGGTCAGGTCCGCACCGCGCAGCGAATAGTCCTGCCCAGCGCGCTGTTCGTCCACATAGGTGGCCCCCACCGCCACGTGATCGCCAAACCAGTGCTTGCCACGTACGCCGGCGGTGATGTCGTCATTGTCGAAGCCGGTCGGCACCCATTCGTAGTCGACGATCAGGCGCTGCTCGTAGCCATCCAGCGGCACGTCGCGGCTGATCCGGCGCAGGTTCTCGCGGCTGACCTGGGCCAGCGGCCGGGTCAGCAGGATGCGCCCCTGCAACGCGTCGATCTCGTAGTCGGCACCGCGCACCAGCGACACCCGCTGTTCGACACGGCCGGTGGTGCGGTCACGGATCTCCAGCACCACCTGGTCCGAGCCGCGCAGAATGCTGGCGTGGCGCAGGTAATACAGGCTGCCGCCGGTGCCGGTGAACTCGCTGTGGCCCGGCGCGGTCTCGGCCTGCGAACCGAACAGGCGCAGTTCGGTCTGCGCATCGCCCCAGGCATTGGCGCCGCGTGAGCGCCACGACAGCGCCGCACCGTACAGCGAACGCACGTACTGGGCGTACTCGGTGCCGCTCAGCCCGGTGTTGTAGTTGCCCCACAGCGCCTGGTTCTTGTCCCAGTCCATGCGCAGGTAGAAGCGGCCCATGCTGTCGACGTCGCGCTGGGTCAGCGAATCGTCGCCATAGGTGGGGTAATACAGGTCCGGGTCCAGGCTGCGGAACAGGTCCTGCGGATCGGCCGTGGTGAAACCGGTGAACAGCTCGTCCAGCGGCCGGTTCTGGGTATCGGCCTGCGCCGTCAACAGATAGCGGCCACGCGTCTTGGCCTTCAAATAGAACGCCAGGCGCCCGTCGCTGAGCACATCGTCATCGCGCTCGCCACGGGCGACATCGCGGCCCGCACCACTGGCCTTGTTCTGGTACACCGTGACATCGGCCAGGCCCACACCGAACAGATAGCTGCCGCTGACATCCACCTCCAGCGTGCGTGCGATCGCCGGCGCGTCGGGCCGCTCGACCCGCACGTCGAACACGTGGTGACCGATCGGCATCAGGTATTCAGCGGCGAATTTGCGGTCCTGGTCCAGCGGATAGCTTTCGCCATTGATCTTCAGTGCCGCGCCAAGCGGCAGGTCACGGCCCCGCAGGCGCACGCGCGAGCCGTACACCGGGATGTTCTGCTGGCGAAGACCGTTGCTGTCGAACACCTGCTCCAGCAGCGACAACGAAGCGGCCTGGTTGGCATCGACAGCCGTGCCGCGCCGATCTTCCAGGGCGTCACGCAGCTGCTGGTTGCCACGCTCCACTTCAGCCAGCGTCACCAGCTGCATGGACTGCGCCGAGGTCTCATCGACATTGCCCTCGGCATCGTACGCGCGCAGCACATAGACCAGGCGGTCGCCACGACGCAGCGGCGTGGACGCCGGCAGCGTACCGTCCCAACTGCCCTGCCCGACCGCAGCCACAGGCAGTTCAAAGGTCGCCAATGGCGCGACCCGGTCACTGTCGCTGCCGCGGTAGAGGCTGACCTCCAGACGTTTGATGAACGCGGTGTAGTTGCCACGCACGAAGAATTCGACCGGACGCACGATGCGGCCCTGGTCGAACGCCACCATGCCCGGCGCCGAGATCGACAGCTCGGGCTGGCCCATGGCCGGGTCTTCGGTGGCCCAGATCGCGCCACCTTCCGGCAGGCGGATCATGAATTCACCGCGGACGGTCGCCTTGCCCGGCTCGTCCAGCGCCACGCTTACGCGCCGGTCCGGCTGCAGTACCTGCGATGACGAGCGCGTCGACGTGCCTTCGGTCACCGGCTCATCGAAGCTGCGCGAGCGCAGGGTGAACAGCAGGTCGCCCGCGGCGCTGCACTGGTTGCCCTCGCAGTGGATGGGCGCGCCATCGATGGACGCGTCGTTGGCCGGCGGCGGCGCGGCCTGTGCGGTTGCTGCCAGACCCAGCAGCAGCGCCTGGTACAACGCAGCGCGGTGCAGGCGGGCGGGACGCCGGACGACAGAGTGATGGGCGCTCATCGGCGGGCCTCCTGTTGGTGGGCCGCCGCGCGGGTGGCGGCGGTCTCCTCGTTGCGCACGCGCAGGCGTTGCTGCACGGCAGGGCTGAGCTGCACGCGCAGCGCTTCGAACACGGCATTGGCACGGCGCAGGCCCAACGCCTGGTTGTAGGCGTGGCTGCCACGCACATCGGTATGGCCGACCAGGCTGACCTGGCCTCCCCCCATCTGCTCCAGGCGCGCGGCGATGGCAGCCAGCAGCGGCTTGAACTCCTCGCGGATCACCGCCTTGTCGGTGTCGAACAGCACGTTGCCCAGCAGCGCACCGCCGGCATCAACGCCAGCGACCAGCGAGTGCGGATCGCGCACGTCGGTACGCAGCTGCACCGTCAGGCCAGCGCGCGAACCCTCAGCCACTTCGGCCTGCAGCGCATCACGCACGGCCACCGCACGGGCGAAGGCCAACGCCTGGCTTTCGCCGTTGGCGGCAATCACCACGTCACCGCCCTGGTAGCGATCGACCACCTCGGCCATCTTCGCCAGCACCGGACGATAGCTGGCACGCAACTCGCTGCTGCCCGGGGCGAACAACACTTCGCCCAACGCCAGTTCGGCGCGCTCGGCGGCCGCCTGCGGCGACGGCGGCAGGCGCACGCCGAAGCTGAAGCGGGTCGGCACGCCCTGGGTAACCCGACGCAGCAACGGATTCTCGGTGGTCAGTCCGGAACCCGCCGGTACCGTTGCCGGGTCCAGCTTGACGATGAAGTTGCGGCCCAACCGCGCATCGCCACCGTGCACATCGGCCAGGTGGTAACGACCGAACGGATCGGTTTCGATCAGCAGGCCCTCTACGGTGGCCAGGCGCACGCCGGGAATACCCTGCTCCTGGATGCCACTGTTGCGGATCACGTAGGCCACCTCATAGCCCTCGGCCACCCGCGCGATCTCGCGATGCACGGTCGGCTCGGCCGCGGTCAGGCCCTTGGCCGCCTCGCCACTGCGCTGCACGGTTGCCACACCCTGCGCATCCAGCTGCAGGCGATGGCCCTGGGCGCTTTCCAGCACGAAATCATCGGTGAAGGACAGTTCGCGCAGGCGCTGGCGGATCACCACCTGATGGCTCTCGACCGTGTCCGACGTAGACGCCAGGCCGTGTACCACGCCCACCTGCACGCCATGCAGCAGGGGCGCGCTGGCGTCGGCCAACGGCTGCGGTCCATCGCCACGATCCAGCGTTGTCGAACCCGGCACGTACGCGGCAGGCGCGAAACCGCCCTGCACGCGAACACCGGTCAGTTCCGCACTGTCCTGCCAGCCGTCGCCATCGCGGTCATCGAACACGGTGCCGAACACCAGGCTGTCTTCCAGCAGCGGATCGGCATCCATGCGCACCTCTGCGGTCGCCACGTTCGACAGCGGCGTGCCGTCGCCGGCAGTAGCCACGGCCTGGTTGATGTGGTTGCCGGCACGCACGCCCGCGCCCACCCGCAACAGGTAGGTGATGGTGGCACTGCGGCCCACGGCGATGTCGACCGCGCCGATGCGCAGCGGTGTCTGGCTACCGCCCAGCGAGAACGCACCGTCGTCGTCGGCCACGCGCATCGAGCCATCCACATAGCTGAAGCCCGGCGGCGGCGTATCGACCACCACGCCGTCGCGCCAATGGCTGCTGCCGACGTTCTCGACCACCAGCTGGTAGCGCACCAGGTCGCCCACCTTCACCAGCCGCGGGTTGGCGGTCTTGGTGATGCGCAGCGCGAAGTCCGAGACCACCTTGTGCCGCGTTTCGCAGGTGGTGCATTCCGGTGGCGGCGAGCCATCCGGGTACTGGCCGCGCAGGCGGTTGAGCACTTCCGTGCGTGCTTCCTGGTTGACGATGGCCTGGTAGACGAATTCATGTTGCCCAACGGGAGTACCGGTCGGCAGCGTGCAGACGATGTCGGTGCCCTGCTGCACGCAGCCTGCCGGCAGCGTGTCCACGCTCAGGCCCGCATCGGGCGTATCCAGCAGCTGCAACGGCTGGCGCAGCGAGGCGCGCTCGACGGTGGCCCGCAGGGTGTAGCGCAACCGGTCACCCGGACGCACTTCACTGCCACTTGCAGGGCCGGACAGTTTTTCCAGCACCACGCGCGGCTCGGCCAGCACGTGCTCGGTGCTGCAGGTTCCCGAGCAGCTGGGGGTGTCGCCGCCACTGCCCAGCACCGCGTTGCGGACGCTGCCACTGGCCTGCGCGTTGACCTGCGCGCGGTAGCCCAGCGTGTAGGTGCCGGGTGCGGTACCTGCCGGCAGCGTGCATACCAGCGGATTACTGGCATTGCAGGTGAAGGCGCCTGGCTGGGTCACCGACTGCAGGTCCAGGCCTGCGCCCAGGGTATCAGTCAGGGTGAACACATCGGTGGTCTGCGAGTTGGCGACCACCACCTCGACACTGTAGTCCACCGCATCGCCGATGTTGACCGGCGATGCCGTGCTGGAGGACTTGCGGTAGGTGACCGTCGCCGCCAGCACCGGGGTGGTGGTGGTGCAGTCGGTGGTGCAGGTGTTGGTACCGGTGCCGCTGCCAAGCACGGCGTTGCTGACGCTGCCCTTGGCCTGCGCGTTCACCGTCGCGGTGTAGTTCACCGTGTAGGTGCCAGGTGCGGTGGCGGCCGGCAACGTGCACACCAGCGGGTTGGCGGCATTGCAGGTGAAGCCGGTGGTGGCGGTGACCGTGCCGAAGTCCAGGCCCTGCCCCATCGTGTCGGTCAGGGTGAATAAAGCGGTGGTGCGCGAGCGGCTGACCACAGCGGTCAGGGTGTAGGCGATGCTGTCACCCACCTTGACCGAGCCGACCGCGGCCGAGGTCTTGCGATAGTCGATCTGGCTGCCAGCCACCGGGGTGGTGGTATCGCAGTTGACGGTGCAGCTCGGGTTGTCGCCACCGCTGCCGAGCACCGCGTTGGTCACCTGGCCGGTGGCCTGGGCGTTGACCACTGCGGAGTACGACAGGCTGTAGCTGCCTGGCGCAGTGCCGGCCGGCAACGTGCACACCAGCGGGTTGGCCGCGTTGCAGGTGTAGGCGCCGGCACTGGTCACGCTGCCGAAATCCAGGCCGCTGCCCAGCGTATCGGTCAGCGTCACCACGTCGGTGGTGCGCGAGTTGGTCACCACCGTGGTCAAGGTGTAGGCCAGGCTGTCACCCACCGACACGGGGCCGGCACTGTTCACCGACTTGGCATAGCTCACGCCCGGCGTCGCCACTGGCGTGGTGGTATCGCAGTTGGTCGTGCACGAGGGCGTGTCGGTGCCGGTGCCGAGCACGGCATTGCGTACCGTGCCACTGGCCTGCGCATTGACCGTAGCGGTATAGCTCAGGCTGTAGGTGCCCGGCACCGTCCCTGCCGGCAGCGTGCACACCAGCGGGTTGGCCGCATTGCAGGTGAAGATGCCCGCGCTGGTCACGCTGCTGAAGTCCAGGCCGCTGCCCAGCGTATCGGTCAGGGTGACCACATCGGTGGTGCGCGAACGCGCAACGGTCACGCTGAGCGTGTAGCCGATGCTGTCGCCCACCCGTACCGGTCCACCGGTGGAGGCCAGCTTGGCGTAGCTGACCTGCGGGCTGGCCAGTGGCGTGGTGGTATCACAGCTGCCGACGCACGACGGATTGTCCGGACCGCTCGGCACTACGGCATTGCGCACCTGGCCAACCGCCTGTGCGTTGACGACGCCGGTATAGGAGAACGCGTAGCTGCCAGGCACAGTGCCGGCGGGCAGCGTGCACACCAGCGGATTGCCGGGCACGCAGATGAAGCCGCCGGCATTGGTCATGCTGCCGAAGTCCAGGCCAGTGCCCAGGGTATCGGTCAATGTGACGGCAGCGGTGGTGCGCGCATCGGCCACGACCACGCTCACCGTGTAGGCAACGCTGTCGCCCACTGCGACCGGGCCGGCCGTAGTGCTTGCCTTGGACACCGAGATGCGCGGCGCCGCCACCGGCGTGGTGGTGGTGCAGTTGCTGCTGCAGGTGGGAGTGTCGGTGCCGGTGCCCACCACCGTGTTGACCACCTGGCCGCTGGCCTGCGCGTTGACGGTGGCCGCATAGGTCAGGCTGTAGGTGCCCGGCACGGTGCCCGCTGGCAGCGTGCACACCAGCGGATTGGCCGCGTTGCAGGTAAAGCCGCCCGCGTTGGTCACGCTGGCGAAATCCAGACCGGTGCCGAGGGTATCGGTCAGGGTCAGCACGTCGCGGCTGTTGCCGTCGGCAATGGTGACATCCACGGTGTAGCTCACCGTCGCCCCCACCGCCACCGGACCGGCGGTGTTGGAGCGTTTCGCGTAGCTCACCCGTGTAACCGGAACGGTCACATCGCTGCGGGTGCAATGGTTGGCATCGGTGCAGGCCTCGCCCGGTGCGGGCGGATTGCCACCATTGAACGGATCGTAGCCACCGCCGACGCTGGCGTGGTTGCGCAACAGGCCGCTTGCCGATGCGGACACGGTCACCGGCAGGGTGAAGCTGCTGCTGTCACCGGCGGTGCCGGCTGCCGACAGTACCTGGCTGCTGGTGCAGCTCACCGCCTGGCCGCTCGCCGTACAGCTCCAGCTGCCACTGCTGAGGGTACCGGTCCAGTTCGGCACGATCCCTGCCGGCAACTGGTCGCGCACAGTGATGACACCCGCCGGCACGTTCGGCGGATTGCCGGTCGGCACGTTGGTGGTGTTGCTGATCGTCAGCGTGTACTGGGTGCCGGCCTGGCCGTAGTTCCAGATGCCGCCGGTGGCATTGTTGCTCTTCACCACCTTCAGCGCGGGTGCGGTGATGGTGATCAGGTGGTCTTCCACTTCGCCGTCGTCTGCCACGCCGGTCGGCTGCTGGATCTGCGCCGCATTGGTCGCATAGCGCAGGCGCACGTAACTGCTGCCTGCGCTTACCTGCGCGGGCACGGTCCAGCTCAGGTTGGCCCCGCCACCACTGCATGCAGCGATGTTGCTGCGCTCGCCCGGGTCGAATGTGCCGTTGCGATTGAAATCGATCCAGCCGGCCACGCTGCCGCTGCCCACGCACGCCACCGGTTGGCTGATCTGGGTACCGGCCTGCATCACCGTCAGCACGTAGCTCGCCGGCCAGGCGTTCTCTTCGTTGGGATTGCCCGAAGGGAAGTTGTCGTCACCCTTCGCATCGGCGCTGTAGCTGCTCTTCTGCTCGGTATCCGGACCCATCGTGCCGAGGAAATCGGTCAGCGGCGGTGCCAGGCCACCCGGCGTATAGCCGGCGGTGTTGATGTTGGTGGGGGTGGCGTTGACCGGCAGGCCATCCGGGCGGAACTGAAGGTCGTCCACCACATGCATGGCGTCGCCGTAGCTCTGCGGCGCATCGCCGAAGTCGGCGTACGGCACCAGCAGGCCGATGGCGATGGCGGTGGTGCCGCCGCCGCGCATCGAGAAGCCCATGTTCACCGCGAGGTTGCCCGGCGCGTGTGCGGCGTTGTCGAAGTTGAGGAAGGTGACCGCAGCGGTGTTGTTGTCGTTGCCCGGCCCGAAGCGGATCACGCTGTTGCCGCCGCTGCTGGACTTGGTCACGTTGTAGGCACCTGCGCTGAGGTTCTTGCGCATCTCCACCACGTTCCAGGTGCCCAGTGCACTGGCTTCGACGAACTCGCCGCTGTTGTTGATCGACTCGGCGTCGGCCATCACCACGCCGCGCAGGCGATACGGTGCGCCGCCCAGGGTCGAGACGCAGTTGATTTCGAACGAGGAGGTGCCCGTGCTGCGCGAGATGCCCGCGATCAGCTGATTCGCGCCGCCAGTGCCACCGACGTTGTACAGGTCGTCCAGGCTGTCGCCGCTGAAGTTGCCCGGGCGATAGCTCTGCAGGAGTCCGCCGCCACTGATGTTGGCCAGACTGCAGCTGACACTGAGGTTGATGCCCGCGGCCACCGGCATCGAGATCGACGAGGTATCACCATTGTTGAGCGTGACCCCGGCAGTGCCCAGGTCCGTGCCGCCACCCCAGGTCAGCCACAGCACCGTGTTGCGGTACGGGCTGGTGCCGCCGGTCGCGTAGGCCGCAGCCCAGGCCGACGATGGCAGCACCACCGACAGCAGCAGCAACAGCAGACCGGCGGCCAGCCATCGCCCGGTCCGGCCGGGATGTGCACTTTTTTCAGGATGAACGGATTCACCGCCCGCGCTGATGCGCGACGTCGTCGACTGCCACATGTTGGTTTTTCCCCGTCATCAGCCCCACAGGGGAGCCGCTGTTCAGTGGGTACCGGGGAGGGTTCTGCCGGACCCGGAGACGCGTACGAATGCGTGTCTGCCGGTTCCGTGGCGACTACAACCGTCCCTGGACCCTGTTGGTCAGGTTCGCAAAACTGTGACGAAGATAACACAATACAAACAATTGTGTGATGTGCGTCACGTTTATGTTTGCCAAATCTGGCGCCGGCCCCACGAACACAGTTGTAGCAACCGGCCCCCGGGGCCTCGTGCACGGATCCGGCAGCCGCACCGCCCTTTCCGGCAATTCGTCACGCATTTTCGGAGTCGGAGCGACGCGTCCGGCGTGGGGCGCGCACACAGAAAAACCGCCGGGCCATGGGCTACCGGCGGGAGCTGAAGTGGAAGGGGGATCGCGCCGCGCTTGGCGGCAGCCAGGCTTCTACCAGGGGACGAAGAGCAGGATCAGCACGATCACCAGCAGCACGGCGGCGACGGTCAGCAGCACGTTGCGCTGGCGCCAGGAAGGCTTGGGGGTGCCGGGGGTATTCATGGGGGCGCTCCTAGGCAACCGATGGGGACGGCACCAGACTGCCGAGTCCGCTTGCAGCAGCGCGTGCACAGGATGTGCAGCGGGAGTGCAGAGCCCTGCCCTTTCCCGCTCAGGTTGTACGGCATGCCATGAACAGCAGCTCAGGCGTGGAGGCGTCTTCGCGGGCGACGAAGCCGAGGTCGCGGTACAGCGCCACGGCCGCCTGATTGTCCCTATAGACCTTCAACGTCAGTTGCACGGCAGCGCTGCTGCGAAGGGCTTCGGCGCACAATGCGGTCATCAATTCCCGGCCCAGGCCACGGCCGCGCGCATGCGGCGACACGATGATGCGCCCGATGTGCATGCTGTCAGGTGTTGTCTGCCAATACTGGCCGAAGCCCAGGCAGGCGCCGTCGGCATCCTGCAGTGTCCAGCCTGGACGCGAAGGCAATGCCAATGCAGCGGCGAAGGCTTCGGCAGGCAAAGGGAAGGGAACACCGGGACCTGCCCAGCGCAGGGTCGCCTCAGGTGAGTCGAGCCAGACGGCAACAACGGCAAACTGCGAAGGCTGGACAGGCTGCAGGACGTAATCCATGGCGCCGGCGCTGTTGCGGGCGCGCGTCCATGCGCCCGACGTGGGCAGACGCTTCACCGCGTCATGCAGGTCCAGCTGCTCCCAACCTTCCACGTTGTCGATCATCAGATGGCCGATCTTGTGAATCAGATAGTGCTGACTGCCGTCGCGCGGCTGCTTCAGCTCGCCGCGGATCTACGACCGGGCGGCGATGCGGAAGCTGTACCGTGCGAACTCCCGCCGGGCGCCCCTTGTGGCTGTTCATGGCCCACACGGGATTGTACCGCGGGGAGCTGGTCGGACTGGGCAAGGACTCGGTGGCCGGGCGCAGGCTCAGGGTCGAGAGCGATCCGGACGAAGATGACCAGGGACGCACGAAGTCGGGCAAGTGGCGCGAGGTGCCACTGAATCGGTATGCGCGCTGGGCGCTGCGCCACCTACCCGATCCGCTGGTCGCCGTGCACAAGGACACGGTATCCGACTGGTTCGCCTCGGATGCCAAGCGTGCGGGAATCGGCGGCAGCCTCCACCGGCTACGGCACACCTTCTGCGCCCACATGGTCATGGCCGGGGTGCCGTTGCGAAGGGTGCAGATCCTGGCCGGGCACGCTGATTACGCCACGACCGAGAAGTACTACGCCCATTTGACGCCTGAAGGCGATGATGGCGCCGTGGCGAAGCTCCGGTACTGACCGGCGCCGCTGGGACCGTTGGGACCAAATCCTGTGGATATGCGGGAAACAGTGGGAATTGCACGCCACTGCGCTTGCCTGACTCATTGATTTTGGTAACCCCGGCCCGATGCTCGTTTCGTACAATCGGCAGTCCCGAACAAAGGAGACGACGATGCCGGGAGGTACCCCCGTTGCCACTGCGGCGCTCATTGATGAGGCAGAGCGGGAGCTGTGCGTTGTGTTTCCAGTTGAACTCAGGGCCGTCTGGCTCACGCACAACGGCACCGAGCTACCGGGTGGGTGGCGATTTTTCCCGGTCTTTGACCCTGGCAACCCGCGGAAGACGGCCGGATCGGTCACGTATGAGAACCTGCGCGGTGCGTGGGGAATGCACCTTCGATCACTTGATCTTGTGGCGCTCGCGTCGAATGGAACCGGCAACCATCTGGTGATGCGGGTTGTGGACGGCGTCGCGATACGGGACATCCTCCACTGGAACCACGAAACCGAAAAGCTGACCCGCTGGAAGCCTGGCATCGATGCCGTGATGCGCTCCGCCCGAACGTCGGCGGAAAGGCTCGCCGCCATTCGCGCCACGCTCATGAAGGACACCCCGCGCGCTCGGCTTCCTGCCAGATAGATTCGCAGACGCAGACCGACTGTGACTACTGTGACCAAACGGCATGGATATGCCGAAAGCAGTGGAGTAGACGCTATGCGCCGAATGGCTATGCGCCGAATGGCCTAAGCCATTGATTATGGTGACCCCGGCCCGATTCGAACGGGCGACCTTCCCCTTAGGAGGGGGACGCTCTATCCAGCTGAGCTACGGGGCCATGCAGCCGCCAAGTTTACAGGCAAGCCGCCCTGCCCTCCAAGCTTTCATCTGCCACACCATTGCCACTGGCGCGGCGCACCATGGCCAGTCCGGGCGCTCTGCTACCATCGGCGGCTCAGTTCGTCGCGCCCCCACCTGCCCGCGACGGCACCAAACACAACGTAACGAAACACAGGAGTCTGCATGTCTTCCGAGCTGCTCAAGTCCCTTGGTCTGGACGCGATCAACGCTGGCACCTACCTGGGCAACGGGGAGTGGTCGAGCGCTACCGGTGGTGAACTGATCACCCCGATCAATCCGACCACGGGCGAGCCGATCGCGCAGGTCCGCGCCACCACCGAAGCCGAGTACGAAACCGTCATCGCGCGCGCCCAGGAAGCCTTCAAGGTCTGGCGCACCACGCCGGCCCCGCGTCGCGGTGAAGCCGTGCGCCTGTGTGGCGAAGCGCTGCGCAGGAACAAGGACGCCCTCGGTTCGCTGGTTGCGCTGGAAATGGGCAAGAGCAAGCCTGAAGGCGACGGTGAAGTGCAGGAGATGATCGACATCGCCGACTTCGCCGTGGGCCAGAGCCGCATGCTGTACGGCTACACCATGCATTCCGAGCGCCCCGGCCACCGCATGTACGAGCAGTACCAGCCGCTCGGCCTGGTCGGCATCATCAGCGCGTTCAACTTCCCGGTGGCGGTGTGGGCATGGAACTCGTTCCTGGCCACGATCTGCGGCGACATCTGCCTGTGGAAGCCGTCCAACAAGACCCCGCTGACCGCCATCGCCTCGATGCGCATCTGCAATGAAGCGCTGCGCGATGCCGGTTTCCCGGACCTGTTCTTCCTGATCAACGACGCCGGCACCGCGCTGTCGGAAAAGATGGTGGCCGACAAGCGCGTGCCGCTGATCAGCTTCACCGGCTCGACCCAGGTCGGCCGCACGGTCGCCGAGAAGGTCGCCCACCGCCTTGGCCGCTGCCTGCTGGAACTGGGCGGCAACAACGCGATCATCCTCGACGAAACCGCCGATCTGAAGCTGGCCATTCCCGGCATCGTGTTCGGTGCGGTCGGCACCGCCGGCCAGCGCTGCACCACCACCCGCCGCCTGATCGTGCACGAATCCATCCATGACGACGTGCTGGCCACGCTGGTCAAGGCGTACAAGCAGGTGGAAGGCAAGATCGGCGATCCGACCGACCCGGCCAACCTGATGGGCCCGCTCAACAGCGACGGCGCCGTGCAGCAGTTCCTGGCGTCCATCGAAAAGGCCAAGGCCAGCGGCGGCACCATCGAAACCGGCGGCACGCGCATCGACCGCGCAGGCAACTTCGTGCTGCCGGCCATCGTCACCGGCCTGAAGAACAGCGATGAAGTGGTGCAGCACGAGACCTTCGCGCCGATCCTTTACGTGATGAAGTACAGCACGCTGGACGAAGCCATCGACATGCAGAACGGCGTGCCGCAGGGCCTGTCCTCGTCGATTTTCACCACCAACCTGAAGACTGCCGAGCGCTTCCTGTCGGCGGCCGGTTCGGACTGCGGCATCGCCAACGTCAACATCGGCACCTCGGGCGCGGAAATCGGTGGCGCCTTCGGTGGCGAGAAGGACACCGGCGGTGGACGCGAGTCCGGTTCGGATGCATGGAAGGTCTACATGCGCCGCCAGACCAACACCATCAACTATTCGGATTCGCTGCCGCTGGCCCAGGGCATCAAGTTCGACCTGTGATGGCAAACGGTCCGGCCATGCACATGGGTCAGAGCCCCTCCGGGGATCCGACCCATGCCGTGCCGACCACTCAGGGTCGGATCCCCACAGGGGCTCCGACCCTCGATTTCACCGGCCGCCGGGTGCTGATCGCCGGTGGCAGCAAGGGCATCGGCCGCGAACTGGCGCTGGCCTTCGCCCGCGCCGGTGCGCAGGTCTCGGCCTGCGCCCGCGGGCAGGCGGGGCTTGACGCCCTGCAGGCCGATGCGCAGGCCCAGGGCACGCAGCTGCACACCTTCGCCACCGATCTGGGCGATCTCGGCCGCATCGGCGCCTGGCTGCAGGCCGCTGCCGATGCGCTCGGCGGCATCGATGTGCTGGTCAACAACGCCACCGGCTACGGCATGGCCGATGACGAAGACGGCTGGGCCGCCAGCCTGCAGATCGACCTGATGGCGGCGGTCCGCGCCTCGCGCCTTGCGCTGCCGTGGCTGCGCGCCTCGTCCGACGCCTGCATCCTCAACCTGTCCTCGATCGCCGCGCAGCAACCGCGTCCCGGCGGCGCACCGTATGCGGCGGCCAAGGCCGCGCTGTCGCACTACACGACGTCGCAGGCCCTGGCGCTGGCGCCGGACCGGATCCGGGTCAACGCCATCGCACCGGGCTCGATCGAATTTGCCGATGGCCTCTGGGATCGACGTCGTGTCGAAGATCCCGCCCTGTACCACGGCACCCTGGCGAAGATTCCGTTCGGCCGCTTCGGGCAGCCGCGCGAGATCGCCGATGCCGCGCTGTTCCTGTGTTCGCCGCTTGCGCGCTGGATCACCGGCCACGTGCTCAATGTCGATGGCGGCCAGGTGCTGATGGGCTAGCGCCGATCCCTCGGTAGCTACCAACCTTGGTTGGCGCCGCATTCGTCGACCAAGGTCGACGCCTGCCAGAGCCACCCCGCGCTCGGCTCCGATGGTTGCCAACCTTGCCTGGCAGCCTTGCATTGGCCGGACCATGGGATTGCCGGGGCAGACGCACTATCATGTCGGCACTGCCACGGAGGACTCGATGAGCGTGCCACCCCGACAGAGCAACGCCCTGGCCGTGGTCAGCCTGATCGCGGGCATCTGCAGCTGGACCGTGCTGCCGGGTGTCGCCGCCCTTGTTGCCATCATCACCGGGCACCTGGCCCGCGCCGAGATCCGCCGCCGCGCCGGCGAACAGGGCGGCGATGGCATGGCCCTGGCCGGGTTGATCATGGGTTGGCTCAACATCCTCGCTGCGGTGGGCCTGGTGGCCATCCTGATCTTCGCGATGGTGGCCGCCGGCGCCGACGCCAAACCTGGACTGCGCTGGTGAAAGCACGATGACCTCCGCCGACAGCACTGAACGCTTCAGCAGCCGCGTCGCGGACTATGTCCGCTACCGCCCGGACTATCCGCCTGCCCTGATGGACTGGCTGCATGGCCCCATGGCCGTGGCAACCAGCGCGCGTGTCGCTGACATCGGCGCCGGCACCGGCATCTCCAGCCGGCAGTTCCTGGCCGCCGGCCATCCACTGGTCGCCGTCGAACCCAACGCGGCGATGCGCGCTGCCGCCGAGCACTGGCTGGCGCCGCAGTATCCGCAGTTCTCCGCCGTCGATGGCCGCGCCGAGGCCACCGGGCTGGCCGATGCCAGCGTTGATCTGGTCGGCGCCGCGCAGGCCTTCCACTGGTTCGACACCGTGGCCGTGCGCGCCGAGTGGCAGCGCATCCTGCGCCCGGGCGGGCTGGCGCTGATCTACTGGAATTCGCGCCTGCTCGATGCCAGCCCATTCCTGGTCGGCTACGAACAACTGCTGCTGGACTACGGCACCGACTACACCGCCGTGGCCGAACGCTACCAGGACGACGCCACCATGCAGGCCTGGTTCGGCTCCGGCCTGCGCGGCATGGTGCAGCTGCCGAACGTGCAGCACCTGGACCTGGACGCCCTGCGCGGGCGCCTGCTGTCTTCTTCCTACGCGCCGCAGCCCGGCCATCCGCGCCACGCGCCGATGCTGGCTGCGCTGCAGGACCTGTTCGCCGCCCACGCGGTCGACGGCCAGGTCGCTTTTGAATATCGAACCCGAGCCTTCCTCGGCACGCTGGACTGAAACCAACGCATGTATTCGCTTGCCCGCCCCTTCCTGTTCTCGCTCGACGCCGAACGCGCCCACGGTCTCGGCCTGTCCGCTCTGGACCTGGCCTATCGCACCGGCACCACGCCGCTGGTGGCCGCACGCATCGCGCCGATGCCCAGCACGGTGTTCGGGCTGACGTTCCCCAATCCGGTCGGCCTCGCTGCCGGCCTGGACAAGAATGGCGAGCACATCGATGCACTGTTCGCGCTGGGCTTCGGCTTCGTGGAGATCGGCACGATCACGCCGCGAGCGCAGGCCGGCAACCCCAAGCCGCGCCTGTTCCGGCTGCCGGCGCACAACGCGATCATCAACCGCATGGGCTTCAACAACGCCGGGGTGGATGCGCTGGTGCGCAACGTCGAACGCGCGCGCAACCGGCGCGGCCTGCTCGGCATCAACATCGGCAAGAACAAGGACACCCCCAACGAACAGGCGGCCGATGACTACATCGCCTGCATGGACAAGGTGTACCCGCTGGCCGACTACATCACCGTCAACATTTCCTCGCCCAACACGGCCGGCCTGCGCGAGCTGCAGGAAGAGACCGCGCTGCGGCAGCTGGTCAGCCAGCTGCGTGAGCGCCAGGAAGCACTGGCCGCGCAGCATGGCCGGCGCGTGCCGATGCTGGTGAAGGTGGCCCCGGACCTCAGCGAGCGCGACATCGACGCCGCCGCGCGCGTACTTGGCGAACTGCAGGTGGACGGCGTGATCGCCACCAACACCACCATCGACCACAGCCGGGTTGCCGGCGATCCGCTGGCCAATGAAGCCGGCGGGCTGTCCGGCGCACCGGTGCTGGAACAGTCCACCCTGGTACTGCGCCGCCTGCGTGCACGCCTGCCCGAATCAGTGCCGCTGGTCGGTGTCGGCGGCATCCTGTCCGGTGCCGACGCCGTGGCCAAGATGGCCGCCGGTGCGGCGCTGGTGCAGTGCTACAGCGGCCTGATCTTCAAGGGCCCGGCATTGGTGGCCGACTGCGTGGAGGCGATCCGCCGCCGACGCGAGGCGCCCAGCCGCGGCGCGGTGGCACCCCTGTGAGCACGCCCATGGACGACACCAACAACGCTGCAGCACCGCTGCGCTGGACCCTCACCCACAACGCGCCACTGCAGGCCCTGAACACGTTCCACGTGCAGGCCAGCGCAGCGCAGTTGCTGGAACTGCACGACGCCGCGCTGCTGCCGGAGGTTCTGGCGTTGCCGGAAGTGGCCAATGGCCCGCTGCTGGTGCTCGGCAGCGGCAGCAATGTGCTGATCGCCGAAGACCTGCCCGGCACCGTGCTGGTGTTCGGCAACCGCGAAATCAGTTTCCTCGAACACCGTGCCGACCACGCCGTGATCCGCGCTGGAGCCGGCGTGTCCTGGCACGGGCTGGTGATGTGGTCGCTGCAGGAAGGCCTGTCCGGCCTGGAAAACCTGGCCCTGATTCCCGGCACCGCCGGCGCATCGCCGATCCAGAACATCGGCGCCTATGGCGCGCAGGTCGGCGAGTTCATCCAGACCGTAGAGGCCTGGGACTGCCAGGAAAAAACCTGGGTACGGCTGGACAACGAACAGTGTGGCTTCGCCTACCGCGACAGCGTGTTCAAGCAGCAGCCGGACCGCTACCTGATCACCGCCATTGAACTGAAACTGCCGCTGCTGCACGACCTGCGCATGGGCTACGCCGGCATCCGCGAAGAACTGCAGGCGCAGGGCGTGGAACTGCCGAGCGCGGTGGACGTGGCCAATGCGGTGATCGCGATCCGTCGCCGCAAGCTGCCCGACCCCGACGTACTGGGCAACGCGGGCAGCTTCTTCAAGAACCCGGTGCTGCCGCTGGAACAGGTGGAGGTGCTGCTGCAGCACTTCCCCGAGCTGCCGGTGTTCCCGGCGGACCGTGATGACCGCCGCAAGGTCTCGGCCGCCTGGATGATCGAATCCTGTGGCTGGAAGGGCTTCCGCGAAGGTGATGCCGGCGTTGCGCCCAGCCACGCGCTGGTGCTGGTCAACCACGGCAACGCCACCGGCACTGAACTGCTGGCGCTGGCACGGCGGATCTCCGCCTCGGTACTGGAGAAGTTCGGCGTGCCGATCGAACCGGAGCCCCGCCTGCTCGGCGCACAGTGGTGAGCACACCCGCCCTACCCGCAAGCGCCACCCCATTGCGGGCGGCGCTGCTGATGCTCGGCAGCACCATGGCGTTCGGCCTGATGGCGGTGGCGATCCGCTACGCCACCCGCTACGTGCCGACCCAGGAAGTGGCGTTCTTCCGCAATGCCTTCGGCCTGCTTGCCCTGCTGCCGATGCTGCTGCGCCCAGGCCATGCACCGTTGAAGACCCAGCAGCTGCCGCGTTATTTCCTGCGCAGCGCGATCGGCCTGGGCTCGATGCTGTGCGCGTTCTGGGCATTGGGCCACCTGCCCCTGGCACAGGCCGTTTCGCTGTCCTACTCCACCCCGTTGTTCGTCACCATCGCGGCGGTGCTGTGGCTGGGCGAAACGGTACGCGTACGGCGCTGGGCAGCGGTGGTGGTCGGCTTCATCGGCGTGCTGGTGATCGTGCGGCCGGGCACCGCCGGCTTCACGTCCGGCAGCCTGATCGCCGTGGCCGCCGCCGTGCTCAGCTCGCTGGTGGCGATCCAGATCAAGCAGCTCACCCGTATCGACAGCGCCGACACCGTGGTGCTCTACACCTACGTGTTCTGGGTACCGCTGTCGCTGATACCGGCCTTGTTCGTGTGGGTCTGGCCCACCGGCATCGCCTGGCTCTGGCTGCTGGCCACCGGCGTGCTGGGCACCATCGGCCAGTTGCTGTGGACACGCGCACTGCGCCTGGGCGAAGTCTCCGCGCTGACCCCGATCAGCTTCCTGCAACTGCCGCTGGTGACCTTGTGTGGCTGGCTGTTGTTCGCCGAGACGGTGGATCGCTGGACGATCATCGGCGCCGGCATCATCCTCGCCGCCAACGCCTACATCGCCCATCGCGAAGCGGTGCTGTCACGGCGTGCAGCGAGCGTCGCCGCGAGCGCAGCGGCCAAGCCGGCAGAGTAAGGGTTCCGGCCGGGCTGCGCCCGGCACCCGTGGTAGTGCCGGCCGCTGGCCGGCAACCTCAACAGCAACAGCAACAGCGGGCGTTCCGTGGGATGGCGGGGCGGTGTCGGATGGCGGGGACGCCGCAAGTACGTCCTTGTAGGCTTGGCCGCGGCATCCATGCCGCGGACACCCCGCCATCCGACACC
>NZ_JBEPSG010000024.1:0-66989 GCF_040548715.1 Stenotrophomonas sp. 2694 | reverse complement strand
TGGCCGGGGTTTGCGCGGCCCCGGGGGGGCCCCCCCGTGGGGGGGGGGTCCTCGGGGGGTGGGGGGGGGGGGGGGGGGGGGGGGCCCTGTTCGGGGGACGCCGCAAGTACGTCCTTGTAGGCTTGGCAGCCGCTTGCTCGTGTGCGCTGTCCTGCGCACACGGCAAGACCGGGGTTGGGCGTCCTGCCCAGCCCGCCCGAGGCATGCCTCGGGCCCATGCGGCTGACACCCCCGCCCAGCCCACCCACCCGGCCCCTGACAGTTTCCTGTGGCCTGCACCGCAGGAAGAGAAAGAAGAAGAGCGAAAAGCAACAGCAACAGCCGCGTGCTGATGGTTGGGGTCGGATCCGTTTTCCATTGGAAAACGGATCCGGCCCCTTTGTGTTTTCCGATACACCTCATCCACGCATGGCGTGGATCCACCAACCGTCATCGGGAAATTGTCGGAGGCGGGGAGGGGGCAGCTGGCGGGACCGTCCACGGCATGGATGCCGTGGCCGAGCCTACAGGGACGTACTTGCGGCGTGTCCCACCAGCTGCCCCCTCCCCGCCAACCAAGCAACAACCCAGAGCCGCTCCGGCTTTTGTAGTTGCTTTTGCAGTTGCAGTTGCCTCGGCGGGCGCCGGGCAGCCGCCCGGCCGATCACCCCTGTAACTGCAGCCGCTCACGCAGCAGCGGCACCAGCCAATCCAGGAACACCTGCACACGTTGCGCGCGATGCTGCCGGTGCGGCAGCAACAGGGTCACCGGCAGCGGCTGCGCCGCGTACTGGGGCATCACTTCCACCAGCACACCGGTTTGCAGTTCGGCCTGCACGTCGTAGCGTGGAATCTGCAGCAGTCCCAGCCCTGCGACGCAGCAGGCAATCGACGCCTCGGCGCTGTTCACCCGCACCCAGCCGGGCATCGGCAGCGTGCGCAGCTGCGCGCCGTCCTGCCATTCCCACGGCTCCACCCGCGCCGTGGTAGGCGACGCATAGTTCACCGCGCGGTGCTGCTGCAGGTCGGTGGGGTGCTGCGGTACGCCGTGCGCGTGCAGGTACGCTGGCGCGGCAACGTTGACGAAGTCCAGCTGGCCCAGCGTGCGGGCCACCAGGCTGGAGTCACCCAGCTGGCCCACCCTCAGCACCGCATCGCAGCCGTCCTCGATCAGATTCACCGCGCGATCGGTCATGCCAAGGTCCAGCTCGACCTGGGGGTGCCGTGCGAAGAAGTCCGGCAGGGCCGGGGCGATGATGCGGCGGCCGATCCGGCTGGGTACATCGATCTTCAACAGGCCACTCGGCTGTGCGCCGTCCTGGCGGAACAGCGACTCGGCGTCTTCCACCTCGGCGATCAGGCGCAGGCAGCGCACGTAGAAGGTGTCGCCATCGTGGGTGGTGGAGACCCTGCGGGTGGAGCGCTGCAGCAGGCGCGTGCCCAGGCGCTGCTCGAGTTCCGCCACGGCCGCCGAGACGGTGGAGCGGGGCAGGCCGAGCTGGTCGGCGGCGCGGGTGAAGCTGGTGCACTCCACCACCCGGGCAAAGATGCGGAAACGCTCGATCCGGTCCATTGTTCGCCCGCTTTGGAAAGTTAAGTCAATGTTGCGGTCTTTATCCGCAATTTCTGCACGATATCGTCGTCGGCACAGGGTTGCCAGCCCGGCAGCCTCTTCCCGAGACCGATGCCATGACCGACCACCGTATCCAGGGCAAGACCGTGCTGATCGCCGGCGGTGCCAAGAACCTCGGCGGGCTGATCGCCCGCGACTTCGCCGTACAGGGCGCCAAGGCCATCGTCATCCACTACAACAGCGCCGCCACCCAGGCCGACGCCGAGGCGACCGTTGCGGCGGTGCAGGCCGCAGGTGCCAAGGCCGTGGCGTTGCAGGCCGATCTGACCTCGGCCGCTGCGATGGAGCGCCTGTTCGCCGACGCGGTCGCCGCCGTCGGTCGCCCCGACATCGCCATCAACACCGTCGGCAAAGTGCTGAAGAAGCCGATGCTGGACATCAGCGAAGCGGAGTACGACCAGATGAGCGCGGTCAATGCGAAGACGGCCTTTTTCTTCCTCAAGGAGGCAGGGCGCCATGTCAACGACGGCGGCCGCATCTGCACGCTGGTCACGTCCCTGCTGGGCGCGTTCACGCCGTTCTATTCCAGCTACGCGGGCACCAAGGCGCCGGTGGAACACTTCACCCGCGCGGCATCGAAGGAGTTTGGCGAGCGTGGGATCTCGGTGACCGCGATCGGCCCCGGGCCAATGGATACGCCGTTCTTCTATCCGGCCGAGAGTGCCGATGCGCAGGCGTATCACAAGACCGCCGCAGCGCTGTCGGCATTCACCCGTACCGGCCTGACCGATATCGCCGACATCGTGCCGTGGATCCGCTTCCTGGTGACCGACGGTTGGTGGATGACCGGGCAGAGCATCCTGGTCAACGGCGGTTACACCACCAAGTAGAGACACGCGAGACTTGGGTTCGCGCAGTAGATCCACGCCCTGCGTGGATGCTCTTGGCTTCATCCACGCATGGCTTGGATCTACTGTTGATCCCCAAGTGGACAGCTTCAGGGCGTTCACGGGCACAATAGCGGGCTGTCCCGGGGCCGGAGAGCCTGCATGTTCCCTCGCACGATCCGCGCTTGCGTGCTGATGCTGGTTGCCTGCTGCGGTCATGCCGATGCAGAGCCAGCGCAGACCGAGGCCCTGCGCTTCCAGCAGAACCTGCTCGCCGTGCTCGAATGCCGTGCCAGTGCAGATACCCGGCAGACCGTCGCCAGCACCCTGCGGGCGGCACGCTACGGCGATCCGGCCGGTCGCCCGTTGCATCTGCGTGACTGGCATTTCGAGCAGGCCGGAGACGCCGACGCTGCTTCGGTGACGGTCATCGATATGCCGGTGCCGTTGACCGCGCAGGGCGTCCGGACCCAGCGCGTATTCGCAGACGCGCAGGGGTTGTCCATTGCCATCGATGCTGCAGCGCGTGATCGTATCGTTGCCCGCCATGGCCTGCAGCTGCAGTCGAGCACGCTGCGTGAACCTTTCCGGGTGTGGTCCGCACGATCGGTTGATGGCAACACGTCGGCCCCGTCGATCATGGTGAGCAGCTATGGCGACGGCTATCGGTTGGGATGTACTGCCCAATCTGCCAGCACGCAGGGAACGTTGCCACTGGATCGGCAGCAGCGTGCAGATGCCAATGACCTCACTGCGGCCATCGTGTGCCGTGCCGACGATGCGGCCCTGCGCCGCGTCGGGCGCTTGCTGCAGCAGGTGATGGAACAGCCGCAGAGCGAATGGCCGGCAGAGGTGCACGCAGTGTCGGCACCCACGCATGCGATCAACGGCACGGTGCTTCCCGTCTTCCAGATCGAACTGCAGACGCCGCTGCAGATCCAGGGCATCGCCACCGACAAGGTGCTGGCCGCACCGGCCGGCCTGTTCGCTGCAGACCTTGGCAGAATCAACGTGGCAAGCGTGTTGCTCGATGCCGGTCTGACAACTGCTCACCAGCAGGCCGGCGTGCAGGTCTGGCAACGCGAAGCGTCGCGCAGCGGCTTGCCTTCGGGCAGCATCCGAATCCATGAACGCGTGGTGGCCAGAGCTGACGACGGCGCTGTCCTGACCGGATGCAGCAGCTCGCAGATGCGCGCGGCCGCGAGCGATCCGCAGAGCGCGAACATCCCGCACTGAGTGAGTCAGTGCGGGATGCGCAGAGAGAACGGGTACCGGACGCCGTCCGGTACCCCGAACACTCATCCCAGTTTGGCCAGCACCGCGTCGGTGGCCGTCGCCGTGCTCACCGCGTGGCCCTTGGCGGCCAGGTCTGCGGTGAAAACGCCATCGTCCAGCACCGCGTGCACCGCCGCTTCCACCGCTTCTGCTTCGTCTTCCAGCCCCAGCGAATGGCGCAGCAGCATCGCCGCGCTGAAGATCGTCGCGTACGGGTTGGCGATGCCCTTGCCGGCGATGTCCGGTGCCGAGCCGTGGATCGGCTCGTAGATACCCACCGCACCCGGCTCGCCCAGCGATGCCGATGGCAGCAGGCCCAGCGAACCGGCCAGCATCGAGGCCTCATCGGTGAGGATGTCGCCGAACATGTTCTCGGTCACGATCACGTCGTACTCGCGCGGCTTGGCCAGCAGATGCATCGCCATGGAATCGACCAGCTGGTGTTCCAGCGCCACGTCCGCGAATTCCTCGCGGCCGATGCGCGCGGCCACGTCACGCCACAGGCGTGAGGTTTCCAGCACGTTGGCCTTGTCCACCGAAGTGACCTTGCCGCGACGCTGCTGCGCCAGCCGGAAGGCACTGCGCAGCACACGCTCGATCTCGGCCACGGTGTAGCGGCACAGATCGCTGGCGCTGTCGGCATCGCGGGTCTTGTCGCCGAAGTAGATGCCACCGGTCAGTTCGCGCACCACGACGAAGTCCACGCCCTGCAGCAGCTCGGCCTTGATCGGCGAGGCGTGGAGTGCGGCTTCATGGGTGCGCACCGGACGCAGGTTGGCATACAGGCCCAGCGCCTTGCGGATCGCCAGCAGGCCCTGTTCCGGGCGGACCTTGGCGTTCGGGTCGGACCACTTCGGCCCGCCCACGGCGCCCAGCAGCACAGCATTGGCGGCCTGGCAGGCGGCCAGGGTCGACGCCGGCAGCGGTTCGCCGTGGCGGTCGATGGCGATGCCACCGATGTCGTGCTCGCTGAAGGTGAAGGTGTGGTTGAAGCGCTTGGCGACGGCGTTCAGAACGGCGACCGCGGCGGCGGCCACTTCCGGGCCGATGCCATCACCGGGCAGGACAACAATTTCAGCGTGCATGCTCACTCTCGTAACGTTCGATTTCAGGGACACGGCCCAACAGATAACCCAGTTGATCGACGCCTTCCAGCAGGCAGATCTGCGAGAAGCCGTCCAACGGGAAGGAGTAGATGCGGCCATCGGGCGTGCGCAGCTCGCGCGCCGCAATGTCGATGGTCAGCTCATCGTCAGGGCGCTGCATCAGCAGCTGCACGTCGGCCTCGTCCAGTACGATCGGCAGCAGGCCGTTCTTCAGCGAATTGCCGCGGAAGATGTCGGCGATCTCGCTGCTGACGATGGCGCGCAGGCCGAGATCGGTCAGTGCCCACGGCGCATGTTCGCGCGATGAGCCGCAGCCGAAGTTGCGCCCGGCCAGCAGGATGCTGCGGCCGGCATTGTGCGGTTGGTTGAAGGCGAAGTCCGCCACGGGCGAGCCATCGGCCTGCCAGCGCCAATCGTTGAACGCATTGCGGCCCAGGCCAGCACGTTCGGTGGTGGACAGGAACCGCGCCGGAATGATCTGGTCGGTGTCGATGTTGGTCTGGCGCAGCACCACGCTGGCCGAGCTCAGGGTGCGGAAGCCGCTCATCAGGCCACCTCCTGGCTAAACAGTTCACGGGCATCGGCGACGTGGCCCTGCACAGCGGCCCACGCAGCACTCATCGGCGAGGCCAGCAGCGTGCGCGAGCCCGGGCCCTGGCGGCCTTCGAAGTTGCGGTTGCTGGTGCTGACCGCCAGTTGGCCGGGGGCGACCAGGTCGCCATTCATGGCGATGCACATCGAACAACCCGGTTCGCGCCATTCGGCACCGGCCGCGCGCACGATCTCATGGATGCCTTCGGCCTCGGCCTGGCGCTTGACGATCTCAGAACCAGGCACCACCAGCATGCGCACGCGCTCGGCGATGCGACGGCCACGCAGCACCTGTGCCACTTCGCGCATGTCGCTCAGCCGGCCATTGGTGCAGGAGCCGACGAACACTACGTCCACGGGCGTGCCGGCCAGCGTCTGTCCCGCCTGGAAGTGCATGTAATCCAGGCCCTTCTGCGCGGCGGCATCGTTGGCCGCCGGGATCGGCGCATCCACCGCGATGGCGGTGCCGGGGTGGGTGCCCCAGGTCAGGGTCGGGCGGATATCGGCGGCATCGATGTGCACCTCGCTGTCGAAGCGCGCGCCTTCATCGCTGCGCAGCTGCGTCCAGCGGGCAACGGCAGCGTCGAAGTCGGCGCCCTTGGGGCCACGCGGCGTATTGGCGACGAAGTCGAATGTCACCTGGTCGGGAGCGACCATGCCGGCGCGTGCACCGGCTTCGATCGACATGTTGCACAGGGTCATGCGCTGTTCCATGTCCATCGCTTCGATGGTGCTGCCGCGGAACTCGATCACGTGCCCGGTGCCGCCATTGACGCCGATCACGCCGATGATGTGCAGGACCACGTCCTTGGCGCCGATACCCGGTGCGACCTTGCCATCGACGGTGATCGCCAGCGTCTTCGCCTTGCGCTGCAGCAGGCACTGCGTGGCCAGCACATGGCCGACTTCGCTGGTGCCGATGCCGAAGGCCAGCGACCCGAATGCGCCGTGGGTGGAGGTGTGGCTGTCGCCGCAGACGATGGTCATGCCCGGCTGGGTGAAGCCCTGTTCCGGTGCGATCACGTGGACGATGCCGCGGTTGTCCGAGGCCATGTCGAACAGTTCGATGCCGTGCTCGGCGCAGTTGCGCGCCAGCATCGCGACCTGTGCTTCGGAGGCGGCACTGGCGTAGGGCAGCGTACCGTCGGCAGCGGCCGGCAGGGTCGGCGTTGAATGGTCCATCGTGGCCTTGGTCCGATCCGGACGGCGCGGCTTCAGGCCACGCTCGCGCAGCTCGGTGAAGGCCTGCGGCGAGGTCACTTCATGGATCAGGTGCAGGTCGATATACAGCACGGCGGGCGCGCTGTCGGTTTCTGGAACCACCACGTGGGCGTCCCACAGTTTGTCGTACAGGGTGCGGGGTGCGGAAGTCATGCGTTTGCCTGGCAGGAGTACGGAGTAACGGGCATCGAAGAGAAAGTAACAGGAGCAGGTCAGCGGCGCCGCGCGAGCACGCGCAGGCGCACGTAGTCGGCCAGCGGCTGGCCGGCGGCATTGCGCGGCAGGTCGGCCAGCAGGGCAGTGGCGGCATCGCGCACCGTGGCGCGCGCCTCGGCCGGCAGGTCGTCCAGCAGTGGAGCGGCGAATACCCGCAGCCAGCCGGCAACGCCGGTCGGCAGCGCGGTCGGTCGCGGCAGGCATTCGATCAGCTGCACCTGGAAGCCATGCTGGCGCAGGCGGTCTGCGTAGGCATCGGCGGTGGGGAAGTACCACTGGAATGCGCTGGCACCATGGCCATGGGCGACGCGCGCGGCCTGCACGGCGGCAGTGATCGTGGCCACGTTGCCATGGCCGCCGAACTCGGCGACGAAGCGCCCGCCGGGGCGCAGGGCGCGGCGCACGCCCTCCAGCACGCGATCCGGGTCGGGCATCCAATGCAGGGCTGCGTTGCTGAACACCGCATCGAACGCACGGTCGAAGGCCAGGGCGTGGCCGTCCATCACCTGCGCATCGACGCCCCGCGCACGCGCGGCGATCACCATTTCCGGCGAGGCATCGACGCCCTGCATATGTGCGCCGCTGAGGGCCAGTTCGGTGGTGAGCACGCCATCGCCACAACCCAGGTCGAGAATGCGCTCACCGGCACGCGCATCGAGCAGGCGCGCAACGGCGCCACCGAGGGTCGGCACGAAGCCGGCATCGATCGCATAGTCCTGGGCATTCCACTGCTGGCCAGCGCTGCTGGCGGTGGCTGCGGTGTCGAAGGCGCTCATCTCACATTCCTCAGGCGGTGGCGGTGGCAGGTGATTCAGTACTGATGCCGGCGTTGGCCTGGCGCTGGCGCAGCAGGCGGTTGGCCACGTCCAGCCAGGCCAGCGCGGACGCTTCGATGATGTCCTTGCTGGTACCGGTGCCGTCGTACTCCACGCCCTCGTGGCGCACGCTCAGGTTGGCCTCGCCACGCGCGTCGGCGCCGATGCCGACGCTGTGCACGTGGTAGCTGTCCAGCATCAGCTGCACGCCGGTGGCGGCCGACAACGCGCCGAACAGCGCATCGACCGGGCCGTCGCCCTGCGCGGTCTCGGCCACGCGGTTGCCGTCGGGGTCGGACAGTTCGACCAGCGCGTTGGCGCGGCTGCCGACATCGCTGATGGTCATCGAAGCCAGACGGTAGCCCTGGGCATTGGAGCCGCCCTGCATCAGCGTCTGCAGGTCGGCATCGGTGACAACACGCTGCTGCTCGCACAATCCCTTGAACTGCTCGAACACCAGCTTCAGCTCGTCTTCTTCCAGCCAGAAGCCCAGCGCGCGCAGGCGTGCTTCGACGGCAGCGCGGCCACTGTGGCGGCCCAGCACCATCTGCGAATCTTCCCAGCCCACGTCTTCCGGACGCATGATTTCGTAGGTGCCGCGGTGGCGCAGCATGCCGTGCTGATGGATGCCCGACTCATGGGCGAAGGCATTGGCACCCACGATGGCCTTGTTGCGCTGTACCGGCATGCCGACCAGGCGCTGCAGCAGCTGCGAGGTGCCGACAATGCGCGGGGTATCGATGGCGGTGTCCTGCTCGTAGAAAGCCTGGCGCACCTTCAGCACCATCGCGATCTCTTCCAGCGAGCAGTTGCCGGCGCGCTCACCGATGCCGTTGACGGTGCATTCGACCTGGCGCGCGCCGCCTTCGATGGCGGCCAGCGAGTTGGCCACGGCCAGGCCCAGATCGTTGTGGCAGTGGGCGCTGAAGATCACGTTGGCTGCGTTCGGCACATCGGCGACGCCAGCGATGACCTGCTGGAACATCGTGCGGATCTCTTCCGGCGTGGTGAAGCCGACGGTGTCGGGCAGGTTGATGGTGGTGGCGCCGGCAGCGATCGCCACGCGCGAGACCTCGATCAGGTAGTCCAGTTCGGTGCGGGTGGCATCCTCGGCGGAGAACTCCACGTCATCGATGTAGGAGCGGGCCAGCGCTACGTGCCTGCGTACCGATTCCAGTACCTGCTCGCGGGTCATCCGCAGCTTGTGCTCACGGTGCAGCGGGCTGGTCGACAGGAACACATGCAGGCGCGGGTTGGCAGCGGCTTCCAGCGCACGCGCCGAGGTTTCGATGTCGGCCTGCAGGCAGCGCGACAGCACCGCCAGGCTCAGGCTCGGGCGGCGCAGTTCGCGGCCGATCAGGGCCATCGCTTCGCGGTCGGACTGCGAGCTGGCCGGGAAGCCGGTCTCGATGATGTCCACGCCCAGTTCGTCCAGCGCACGCGCCATCACCAGCTTCTGCGGCGGGCTCATGCTGCAGCCGGGGGACTGCTCGCCGTCACGCAGGGTGGTGTCGAAGATGCGGATGCGCGGGGTGGTAATTCGTTCGATGGTGGTCACAGGGAAATCTCCTCGACAGCGGGTGCGACGGCTTGCAGGGGGGAAGGGGAAGGCGTGGGAAAAACGGTGGCGGTCGCCTTGCCGGGCGAGCGCGGGGTTTCTGCCCGGCGTCGGCGCGGCTTGCGTGGCGGGCGTGGGCGGATGTCGGTGAGCAGGCCGGCGAGCACGCCGGCGTCGATGTTGCCGCCGGAGACGACCGCGCACTTGCGGCGCCCGGCGACGCGACGGCCGGCGGCCAGTGCCAGCGCACCGGCGCCTTCGGCGATGATGTGTTCTTCCAGTGCCAGCCGCACCAGGGTCTCGCGCAGCTCGGCTTCGCGCACGATCACCACGTCGTCCAGCAGCGAGGTACACAGGCGACGGGTCAGGAAACCGGGGATCTTCACCCGCACGCCATCGGCCAGCGACGGCACGGGATTGATCTCGCGCACGTCGCCGCGGATCGCGCGGGCCATCGAATCGACCCCCTCGACCTGCGCGCCGACGATGCGCACGCCCTGTGACTTCAGCGCCAGGGCGACGCCGGATGCCAGGCCGCCACCGCCGATCGGTACGATCACCACGTCCGGCGCGTGTGCGGCCAGCTCGATGCCGACGGTGCCCTGGCCGGCGATGACATCGGCATCGTCGAAGGCGGACAGGAAGCGGTAGCCGTGGCGCTGCGCCAGTTCGACGGCGAACGCATAGGCCTCGTCATAGCTGTTGCCGTGCTGGCGCACCGTTGCACCCCAATGGGCGACGCCAGCGATCTTGGTGGCCGGTGCGCCATGCGGCATCACGGTGATGGCCGGCACATCCAGGCGATAGGCGGCCCAGGCCACGCCCTGGGCGTGGTTGCCGGCCGAGGCGCAGATCACCGGCCGGGTATCGCCACGTTCGCGGGCGGCCAGCAGGGCATTCAGCGCGCCGCGGACCTTGTACGAGCCGGTGCGCTGCAGGTTTTCCAGCTTCAGCCAGGTGCCGAAGCGCTCGGCATGATGCAGCGGCGTGGGCGGCAGGAAGCGGCGCAGGCGGGCCTGCGCAGCCAGTACGTCGGCAACGGTTACGTCGCCGACATCGCTTTCCTTGCTGGCGTCAGCGGCCGGCATGGGCCACCAGCAGGGTGTTGCCGACCACCGCATGCGGGCACGGGCGGCGAAGAAGACGCCTCCGTACCGGCACCGTGTTGCAAACGGTACGGGCGTTCATGCGGATGCTCCTTCCAGTGCGGTCATCTGCACCGAAACGCAGTCGTAGATCTTTTCCATCTGCCGGCACAGCGTTTCCGGCGGGCGCTGGCTGTCCACCACCAGTTGCAGGTGCCAACGACCATCATCGGCGGCCACCGGCGCACCGGTGATCGCGCGCGGCGCGAAACCGCGGCGTTCGGCCATGCCGATCACGCGCAGCAGCGCGCCCTCGGCCGGTTGCAGCACCAGGTCAAGCCGGTATTGCATTGGGGATCTCCTGGCGTGCATGTGCAGGGTTGCTTTCCAGCATGGTGCTGTTGGCGGTATTGGGCGGTACCAGCGGCCACACGTTCGCGCGTGCATCGATGGCCACGTGCAGCAGGGCCGGGCCGGGTTCGGCCAGCAGCGCGGCCAGGCCACCTTCGACGTCATCACGTGCGTCGATGCGCGTGGCCGCGATGCCGAACACCTTGGCCAGGGCGACGAAGTCCGGGTTGTCGGACAGGTCGATCTCGCTGTAACGCTCGGCAAAGAACAGTTCCTGCCACTGCCGCACCATGCCCAGCGAACTGTTGTCCAGCAGGATGATCTTCACCGGCAGGCGGCAGCGGGCGATGGTCGCCAGCTCCTGCACGTTCATCATGAAGCTGCCATCGCCGGACACCAGCACCACCGTGCGCTCGGGGCAGGCGAACTGCGCGCCCATCGCCGCCGGCAGGCCGAAGCCCATCGTGCCCAGTGCACCGCTGGTCAGGTGGTTGCGCGGATGAGTGAAGCGGCAGTGCTGCGCAACCCACATCTGGTGCTGGCCGACGTCGCAGGCGACCACCGTATCGGCCGGCGCCAGTTCGCTCAGGCGCTTCAGCAGCGCCGGGGCGTAGATGTGCTGGCCGGGTGCGTCGTAGCGCGCGGCGAAGCGATCGCGATGCTGTGCGCAGCGCTTGCGCCATGCGTCCTGGTGGGCCTTGGGGGAGGGGAAGGCCGCACGCAGGGCGCGGATGGCGTGGCCGACGTTGCCGGGCACGGCGACATCGGCGCTGCGCAGCTTGGAGATCTCGTACGCATCGGCATCGATGTGCACCACGCGGGCAAACGGTGCGAACTCGGCCAGCTTGCCGGTCGCCCGATCATCGAAGCGCGCACCCAGCACCAGCAGCAGATCGCTTTCCTGCACGGCCATGTTCGCCGCGCGGGTGCCGTGCATGCCCAGCATGCCCAGCGACTGCGGGTGCTGGGGAGGCAGCGCGCCCAGCCCACGCAGGGTCATCACGGTGGGGATGGCGCTGGCTTCGACGAATTCGCGCAGGTCCTGCACGGCATCGCCCAGGGCGATGCCACCACCGGCGTAGACCACCGGCTTCTCGGCCGCCGCCAGAGCCGCGATGGCCTCGGCGATGGCCGCGTCGGCGGGGGCCGGCGGCGGTTCCACATTGGCCGGCACATGCGCCGGCAGGTGGCTGGCATCGGCCAGCTGCACGTCCTTGGGCAGATCGATCAGCACCGGGCCGGGACGGCCTTCGCGGGCGATGCGGAAAGCATCGGCCACCACGCGCGGCAGGTCATCGACGCTGCGCACCAGCCAGCTGTGCTTGACGATCGGCATCGTCAGGCCGAACACGTCCAGTTCCTGGAACGCATCGGTGCCCAGCAGCGGCGTGGCGACCTGGCCGGTGATGCAGACCATCGGCACCGAATCGAGCATCGCATCGGCGATGCCGGTGACCAGGTTCGACGCGCCCGGACCGGAGGTCGCCACGCAGACGCCGACCTGGCCACTGGCGCGCGCAAAGCCGTTGGCGGCCAGTGCCGCGCCCTGCTCATGGCGCACCAGGATGTGCTTCAGCGACGAATCCACCAGCGCGTCGTAGAACGGCATGATGGTGCCGCCCGGATAGCCGAACAGCGTACGGACACCCTCGGCCTCCAGCGCCTGGGTCAGCCAGCGCGCGCCGTTGGGCGGCGCGCTGCGGTGTGTGGGAGAGTTCATGGGGGAACCTTGCAGAGCGGGTGGGGGTGCCGCGTTGTTACGCGGCTTGACCTTGCAACCAGACCATCTTGGCGCGCAGTTCCTTGCCTACCTTCTCGATCGGGTGCTCCAGGTCGGCCTGCTTGAACTTGTTGTAGTTCGGCAGGCCCGCTTCGTACTCGGCCACCCAGTTCTTGGTGAAGGTGCCGTCCTGGATGTCCTTCAGCACTTCCTTCATGCGCGCCTTGGTACCGGCGTCGATCACCCGCGGGCCGCTGACGTAGTCGCCGTACTGCGCGGTCTCGGAGATGAACTCCAGCATCCGCGAGATGCCGCCTTCGTAGAACAGGTCGACGATCAGCTTCAGTTCGTGCAGCACTTCGTAGTAGGCGATTTCCGGCTGGTAACCGGCTTCCACCAGCGTCTCGAAGCCCGCCTGCACCAGTGCCGAAGCGCCGCCGCACAGCACTGCCTGCTCGCCGAACAGATCGGTTTCGGTTTCTTCCTTGAAGGTGGTCTGGATCAGGTTGGCGCGCGCACCACCCAGGCCGGCCGCATAGGCGAGCGCGTACTCGGCGGCCTTGCCGCTCTTGTCCTGGTAGACCGCCCAGATGCATGGCACACCGCGGCCGATTTCATATTCGCGACGGACCAGTGCACCCGGGCCCTTCGGTGCGACCAGCACGACGTCCAGGTCTTCGCGCGGCTTGATCATGTCGAAGTGCACGTTCAGACCATGCGCGAACAGCAGCACCGCGCCCTGCTTCATGTTCGACGCCAGCACATCCTCGTACAGCTTCTTCTGCACCATGTCCGGGGTCAGCACCGCGACCAGGTCGGCATCCTTCACCGCATCGGCCGGTGCCTTCACGGTGAAGCCATCGGCCTGTGCCTTGACCTCGGTGGGGCCGCCCGGACGCAGGCCTACCACCACATCGAAGCCGGATTCACGCAGGTTCAGCGCGTGCGCGCGGCCCTGGCTGCCGTAGCCGATGACGGCGATCTTGGTCTGGGGCAGTTCGTTGGTGCTCATGGGGGAGGTTCCTTGCGGGTGGGAAGAAAAAAGACGGCCGGCAGTCGAAGCGACGTACCGGCCGGTCAGGGAAAAGCGGGGAGGGCAGCGCCGCGCATCGCACAGGTACTGCCACCACGAGAGTTCGTGGTGCAGCGGGTCCAGGTTGTGGAGGAGGCGGTGGTCATGGTGGTTGCGTCTGAAACCAGGTCCTGAAATGAAAAAACCCGCACCTGGGCGGGTGCGGGTTTTTGAAGAGTTCCGGTGTGTTTGTTGCTTACACGCTGGCTCGTCCCGCACCTGTTGGTTGGGTAATAAGTACGAGCACAACAATCGAACGCAGCGAGGCGGCGCCGGTATCGGCGGCTTCGATGTGGGTTCGCGGTGGTGTGTTGTGATGCAACATGTGATCGAGAAAACCACAGCCATTTCCGCTGTGTCAACCCTCGCAGCACTATTTCCGTCAGTTTCCGCTGCATGCAGTGCAATCGCTTGTGGCACAAGGATGGTTGCTGCTGAAAGTGTTTCGGTGAACCCGAATTCACTCTTTTCAACGGGTTTTTTGCGCGGATTTTGGCGATACCAGCTGCGCTCGTCGGGTCGTGCAGCGCCCCGTGTGTCGCGGGAGGTTCCGCGCGCATTGCGATGCGTTCGTGGCAATGGCGTCCGTGGCTCCATGAGGCGCCCCATGACCTATGCCCGATGGCCCCCGGTCGCGGTAGCGGCGAAGATCGGGTCACCACCCCTTCCCTCGGAACCTGACCGTGTCCCGACGTCTTGCCCGTTCCCTGCTGGCTGCTGCCGTGCTGGCTGCCGTGCCCATGCTGTCCCAGGCCGCCGACCGCATTACCGGCCACACCTTCGCCACCCGCTCGGAGGTGATCGCCCCGCATGCGATGGCCGCCACCTCGCAGCCGCTGGCTACCCAGATCGCGCTGGACGTGATGAAGGCCGGTGGCTCGGCCGTCGATGCCGCCATTGCGGCCAACGCAGCGCTGGGGTTGATGGAGCCGACTGGCAATGGCGTCGGCGGCGACCTGTTCGCCATCGTGTGGGACCCGAAGACGCAGAAGCTCTACGGCTACAACGGCTCGGGCCGTTCGCCGAAGTCACTCACCCTGGCCGAGTTCCAGCGTCGTGGCCTGAAGGAGATCCCCGCGACCGGCCCGCTGCCGGTATCGGTGCCGGGCGCGGTTGATGGCTGGTTCGCGCTGCACGAGCGCTTCGGCCGCAAGCCGATGGCCGACAACCTGGCCCCGGCCATCCGCTACGCGCGCGACGGTCATCCCGTTGCCGAAGTGATTGCCTATTACTGGGATCGCTCGGTGCCGAAGCTGTCGCAGTATCCGGGTTTCAAGGAACAGTTCACGATCGATGGCCACGCGCCGCGCAAGGGCGAGATGTGGAAGAACCCCAACCTTGCCGACACCCTGCAGAAGATTGCCGACGGCGGCCGTGATGCCTTCTACAAGGGCGACATCGCCCACACCATCGGCGATTACTTCAAGAAGAACGGCGGCTACCTGAGCTACCAGGACATGGCCGACCATCATGGCGAGTGGGTCGAGCCGGTCAGCAGCAACTACCGCGGCTACGACGTGTGGGAGCTGCCGCCCAACAGCCAGGGCATCGCCGCGCTGCAGATCCTCAACGTACTGGAAGGCTACGACTTCTCGAAGATTCCGTTCGGCTCACCCGAGCACGTGCATCTGTTCGTGGAAGCCAAGAAGCTGGCCTTCGCCGATCGTGCGCGCTTCTACGCCGACATGGCGTTCCAGCCCGCGCCGGTACAGAAGCTGATTTCCAAGGAGTACGCAGCGCAGCGTCGCGCGCTGATTTCGATGGACAAGGCGCTGAAGGAAGTGCAGCCGGGCACGCCCAAGCAGCTGGAAGAGGGCGACACGATCTACATGACCGTGGCCGATGCCGACGGCATGATGGTGTCACTGATCCAGTCCAACTACCGCGGCATGGGCAGCGGCATGGCCCCGCCGGGGCTGGGCTTCATCCTGCAGGATCGCGGCGAGATGTTCGTGCTGCAGAAGAACCATCCCAACGGTTACGCACCGGGCAAGCGTCCCTTCCAGACCATCATTCCGGCCTTCATCACCAAGGGCGGCAAGCCTTATGCAAGTTTCGGCGTGATGGGCGGTGCGATGCAGCCGCAGGGGCACGCACAGATCGTGATGAACCTGGTGGACTTCGGCATGAACCTGCAGGAGGCCGGTGATGCACCCCGCATCCAGCATGAGGGATCGACCGAACCGACCGGGCAGGCGACGGCGATGACTGATGGTGGCGAGGTCAATCTGGAAACCGGGTTCCCGTACGAGACGGTGCGGGCGCTGATGCGCAAGGGGCACCGGGTGGTGTTCGCCGATGGTCCGTATGGCGGTTACCAGGCGATCCTGCGTGATCCGGAAACCGGCGTGTATTACGGCGCGTCGGAGAGCCGCAAGGATGGGCAGGCGGCGGGCTACTGAGGTTTCCCGGCCACCGGGCTGAGCCCCCTCTGCGGTGTTGGCAGCAATGCTGTGGTTGGCCGGGTGGGTAGGTTGCCTGGGGGACGCCGCAAGTACGTCCTTGTAGGCTCGGGCGCGCCATCCATGGCGCTCACGCCCCCAGCCAACCCACCCACCCGGCCACGGACAGTTTCCTGTGGCCGCCACCGCAGTAAGAGAAAGAAGAAGATCAAAAGCAAAGGCAGCAGCAACAGCCGCGTGCTGATGGTTGGGGTCGGATCCGTTTTCCTTTGGAAAACGGATCCGACCCCTCCTTGTTTTCCGATACACCTTCATCCACGCATGGCGTGGATCTACTGCCGTCACCGGGAAATTGTCGGAGGCGGGGAGGGGGCCGATGGCGGGACCGTCCACGGCATGGATGCCGTGGCCGAGCCTACAGGGACGTACTTGCGGCGTGTCCCGCCATCGGCCCCCTCCCCGCCAGGCAAGCAGCAACCCAGAGCCGCCTTGGCTTTGGCCGTTGCCTTTGCCTGAAAAAAGCGGTGCAGCCGCAGGCTGCAAACACCCTCAATCCTGATCCTGCGCGCGTGCCGCCTCCGCCTGGGTCTCTTCCTGCGCCGCCATCTCGCGTGCGATCCACGCATCGATCATGCGTCGCTGGCGCTGCGCCTGCCGCCGCTCGCGCGTGTACTCCTGGTCCAGCACCCGGTACAGCGACACCATCACCAGCACCATCAGCAGCGCGAACGGCAACGCCGCAATCGTGATCATGCCCTGCAACGCCTCCAGACCACCCGCCAGCAGCAATGCGCCCGCGATCAGTGCGATGCCCACACCCCACGCAATCTTGTGCCTGCGCGATGGCTCACCCGCATCGTCGGTGGACATCGTGGCCAGTACCAGTACCGCCGAATCGGCCGAGGTCACGAAGAAGATCATCAACAATACCAGTGCGATGCTCGACAGCAGCAACGGCAGTGGCAGGCTGTCGAACAGGGTGAACAGCACCGTCTCATAGCCGTTGCCCAGCGCCTGCACCAGGTCGGCGTGGCCGAAGATCTGCGACCAGATTGCGGTGCCACCGAAGACCGAGAACCAGAAGAAGCCCAACAGGGTTGGCGCAAGCACCACACCCACCACGAACTCGCGCACGCTGCGTCCGCGCGAGATGCGCGCGATGAAGGAACCGACAAACGGTGCCCAGGAAATCCACCACGCCCAGTAGAAGATCGTCCAGTCCGCCACCCAGGTGCTGGACGAGAACGGCGACATGCGCAGGCTCATGGTCACCAGCTGGTTGAGGTAGGAGCCCAGCGTGGTGGTGAAGGTGTTGAAGATGGCGCCGGTCGGGCCGAGCACCAGCACCAGTGCCAGCAGCAATGCCGCCAACGCCAGATTGACGTTGGACAGCCACTTCATGCCGCGGCCCACGCCACTCAGCGAGGAGGCCATGTAAAGCACGAACGCCACTGCGATGATGGTCAGCTGCAGCGGTATGCCTGCGTGCAACCCGAACACCCGTTCTACGCCGGCGGCGATCTGCACCGTACCGAAACCCAGTGCCGTGGCTACGCCGACCGCGGTGGCGACCACGGCGGAGATGTTGACCACCTTTCCGATCCAACCGCGATGGTGGCGGCCGATGATCGGCTGCAGCATGTCGCTGATCTGGCCACCGCCGTTGCGGTTGAACTGGAACCAGGCCATCGCCAGACCGATCAGCGCATAGATCGCCCACGGATGCAGGCCCCAGTGGAAGAACACGTAGCGCATGGCGGCACGCGCAGCATCCATGCTCTGCGGTTCAATGCCTTCCGGTGGCTTGGTGAAGTGTGAGATCGGCTCGGCCGCGCCCCAGAACACCAGGCCGATGCCCATGCCGGCGGCGAACAGCATCGACATCCAGCTGGCGCGCGAAAATTCGGGTTCGGCGTCTTCGCCACCGATGCGCAGGTTGCCGAAGCGGCCGAAGGCCAGGTACATCAGGAACACCAGCGCCAGGAACACCACCAGCAGGTACAGCCAACCGACGCTGCGGATGACATCAGCCAGCGCCGCCTGCACGACGGTATTGAAGGGGCCGGGCGCGAGGCCGGCCAGCAGCACCAGGACAAGCACCAGTGCGATGGAAATGCGAAACACCATGAAGGAGCTTCTCCGATCAAGGGAATGAGGGGAGCGAGCGAAAGCTTGCAGGGAGTAGGCCGGCGACAGTGTGCGCGCACCGGACAGGCACCGCGATGGCGGCAGGGAAAGCGCCACGTGCAACGGTGCGGCGCGCGTGCACGTTACTGAATGCGACGTCACGGTTCTGTTAACGCGGGTGCGGCAGATCTGCGCCCTGCGTGGATGAACGGGCAGAAGGTCGAGTGGTTTCTATGCTCTAATGCCCACCAAGAAGCGGGGGTACCGCGGCCTTGTGGCCACGGTTGAGATAGTCCCTTGGAACCTGATCCGGCTCATACCGGCGTAGGGAAGCTTTGCAATGCAGCCGTACCCGGAACCTGCCCAGGGAGCGCCTTGGTGCCGTCCGGGCGCGGGTGCAGTGCGCCGCCGCTTCGTCCCTGACCTTCCTGGACGATGCCCGATGAACGCACAGCTCTCCGCCCTGCAGCAACAGGCCCAGCAACTCTCCGAATCCGTGACCCGGCCCATTCCCGGCTCGCGCAAGATCCACGTGCCTGGCTCGCGCCCGGACCTGCAGGTGCCGATGCGCGAGATCGCGCTGACCCGCACGCCGACCGTGTTCGGCGGCGAAGAGAACGCACCGGTCACTGTCTACGATACCTCCGGCCCGTACACCGATCCGGACGTGCGCATCGACCTGTCCGCGGGCCTGCCGGCACTGCGCCGTGGCTGGGTGGAGGAGCGCAACGACACCGAGCAGCTCGACGGCCTCAGCTCCTCGTTCGGCCGCGCGCGCGAACATGATCCGAAGCTGGACCCGGTGCGTTTTCCCGCGCGCAGCCTGCCACGTCGCGCGCGGGCCGGCGCCAACGTCACCCAGATGCACTATGCGCGCCGCGGCATCATCACCCCGGAAATGGAATTCGTGGCAATCCGCGAAAACCAGCGGCTGGAAGCCATCCGCGATGCCGCACTGCTGCAGCAGCATCCTGGCGAGGCATTCGGTGCGTCGATCCAGCAGATCATCACCCCGGAATTCGTGCGCGAGGAAATCGCCCGCGGCCGTGCGGTGCTGCCCAACAACATCAATCACCCGGAAAGCGAGCCGATGATCATCGGCCGCAACTTCCTGACCAAGATCAACGCCAACATCGGCAACAGCGCGGTGTCCTCGGGCATTGCCGAGGAAGTGGAAAAGCTGGTGTGGGCGATCCGCTGGGGCGGCGACACGGTGATGGACCTGTCCACCGGCAAGCACATCCATGAAACGCGCGAATGGATCATCCGAAATTCGCCGGTGGCGATTGGTACGGTGCCGATCTACCAGGCGCTGGAGAAGGTCGATGGCCGCGCCGAAGCGCTGACCTGGGAGATCTTCCGCGACACCCTGATCGAACAGGCAGAGCAGGGCGTGGACTACTTCACCATCCATGCCGGGGTACTGCTGCGCTATGTGCCACTCACCGCCAGGCGTGTTACCGGCATCGTCAGCCGCGGCGGTTCGATCATGGCCAAGTGGTGCCTGGCCCACCACAAGGAAAACTTCCTCTACACGCATTTCGAAGACATCTGCGAAATCATGAAGGCCTACGACGTAACCTTCTCGCTGGGTGATGGCCTGCGTCCTGGCTGCATCGCCGATGCCAACGATGCGGCGCAGTTCGGCGAGCTGGAGACGCTGGGCGAGTTGACGAAGATTGCATGGAAGCACGACGTGCAGACCATGATCGAAGGCCCCGGCCATGTGCCGATGCAGCTGATCAAGGAGAACATGGACAAGCAGCTGCGCGAGTGTGGCGAGGCACCGTTCTACACGCTCGGTCCGCTGACCACCGACATCGCACCGGGCTACGACCACATCACCAGCGCGATCGGTGCGGCGATGATCGGCTGGTTCGGCACTGCCATGCTCTGCTACGTCACGCCGAAGGAGCATCTGGGCCTGCCCAACCGGCAGGACGTGCGCGACGGCATCATGGCCTATCGCATCGCCGCCCATGCTGCTGACCTGGCCAAGGGGCATCCGGGGGCGCAGGTGCGTGACAACGCGCTGAGCAAGGCACGTTTCGAATTCCGCTGGGAAGACCAGTTCCACCTCGGCCTGGACCCGGAGAAGGCCAAGGAATTCCACGACGAGACCCTGCCCAAGGACGCGCACAAGCTGGCCCACTTCTGTTCGATGTGCGGCCCGCATTTCTGTTCGATGAAGATCACCCAGGACGTGCGCGAGTACGCCGAGAAGGGCATGCAGGAAAAGTCCGAGCAGTTCCGGGCGGCCGGCGCCGAGGTGTACCAGCAGGGCTGATCGCAGATGGGCAGTGCCGGGTCATGCCCGGCACCGTCCAGTCACCCAACTCACCGACATGCCGCTATCCTCGCCCCATCGTTCCCCGGGGACACGGAACCATGCCCATTGCCGTCACCACCCGCTGGCTGGCCATCGCCCGCCGTCATCCCTCTGCCTGGCTGCTCGGCGCACAGCTGCTGTCGGTACTGCTGTACCCGGCATTGGACGAAACCGCTGCCGGGCGCGCGGCAGTAGGCGTATTCGGCATGGCCGTGCTCGGCCTGGCACTGTGGGTGGTGCAGCGCAGCCCGCTGGGGACATGGCTGGCGTTGGTGCTGGCCATCCCGGCGGTGGTGTTTTCCCTTTCGGCGGCCCTGCTCGACCGGCCTGCACTGGGCATCACCGCGCAGCTGCTGGAAAGCCTGCTGTATTTCTACACCGCCGGTGCGCTGATCGCTTACATGCTGCAGGACCACAAGGTGACGCGCGACGAGCTGTTCGCCGCCGGTGCCACGTTCACTCTGCTGGCATGGGCATTCGCTTTTACCTTTGCCGTATGTCAGCAGTGGTATCCGGGCAGTTTCCAGGGCGCCAGTGGCGGCGCGCAGCGCACATGGATGGAGCTGCTTTATCTGAGCTTCAGCTTATTGTCGGGGGTAGGTCTCAGCGACGTCGTGCCACTGCATCCGCAGGCCCGCGCGCTGGTAATGCTGGAGCAGTTTTCCGGCGTCATGTACGTAGCGCTGGTGGTTTCGCGGCTGGTTGGCCTGACCATGCTGAAACGCTTCTGAAAATGAACGCCAGATAAAAATATCGCGCCCAAAAGGGCGCGAATGATGATGCGTATTATGTGAATGCGTCGGCGAGAGAGAGCCTGATGTCGACCACGCGATAGGCGAGGTAACTCGCATAGGCTAATATCCGGAGGCTTCGTTTTTTTTGCGGTATGCGCCGATGCTTTGTGCGGAATCTGGCTTCTTGCTGTGCCAAGGATGGGAAGGGATCGATGGTGAACAGTGTTTGCGGCCTGTTTCAGCCCCATAGCAACGAATGATCAACAGCGAAATCCAGTCGCCTGAATCCGACCGCGTCCGCGTCGGTGAGTGCATCGTTACTTTGTCCTCGCGTGAGGTCGAAGTCGCCGGTGCCCGCCGTACACGCCGTTTGACGCCCAAGTCGCTGGGCGTGCTGCGCGTGTTGATGCGGCAGCCGGGGCGGGTGGTGACCCGTGACGAGCTGTTCGCCGAAGTGTGGCCGGACACGCTGCCGACCAACGATGTGCTGACCCAGGCCGTGACCCAGCTGCGCAAGGCCTTCAGCGTCGACGACGACAACGGCCAGGCGTACATCGAGACCATCGCCAAGACCGGCTACCGCCTGCTTGTGCCGGTGCAGCCGCTGGCGGACCACGAGACCGATGCGATCGCCGTTGCAGAGGACTCGACCGCATCACAGCCGCCTGCGCCGGATGCCGTAGCTCCCGCCGGCGTGCCGGTGGTTGAACGCGGAAGCCGCCGCTGGCGCCGTCTGCGCCGTCGCTTGCTGCTGGCACTGGGCGTGGTGATGCTGCTTGCGCTGGTGGTGTTGAGCGTACTGCTGCTGCGCCGCCCGGCGCCGGTGAATTCTCCGGTGGATGCGGCAGTGGAGAACGGCACGCGGGTGATCGGAAGCCCTGAGCGGCCGTATCGATTGATTACCGCGACGGCCGGTTTTGAGACCTATCCCACACTTTCTCCTGATGGATCGCAGGTCGCCTACGAAGGCGCCAACGACGATGGCGCCGGCGGCAACGCCATCAAGGTGCAGACCTCCGGCAATGCCCCCGCGCGCCAGCTGCTGTCGCCACCGGCAGGTGCCAGCGACCGCTTCCCGAACTGGTCGCCCGATGGCCGCGAAATCGCCTTCGCCCGCTTTGGTGCCGATGCCAGCTGCCAGGTGCTGATCGCCAGCGCCACCGGCGGCGCCGTGCGCCAGGCCACGCGCTGCGACGGCACCGAGCTGCTCAGTTTCGACTGGACGCCCGATGGTCGTGGTCTGGTCTTCGGCAGCATGGTCGGTCGCTATGCCCATCGCGGCATCCGCGTGCTCGATCTGGCCACCGGCCAATGGCGTGCGCTGGAGTACGCTGTCGACGAGGATGATTTCGACTACGCCCCGCGCTATTCCCCGGATGGCCGATGGCTGGTGTTTGTCCGCAACCCTCAGCTGGGCGACCTGTGGCGGATGCCTGCCAGCGGCGGCACGCCCGAGCAGTTGACCACCGAATCGGCCGAACTGCGTGGTTGGGCGTGGCTGGGCGACGGTCGGCATATCGTGTTCGGTCGCCGCGTGGACAGCGAAGCACGCCTGTACTACCTCGACGTCGAGCGCCGCACGTTGCGCGACGCTGGGCTCGACGATGCGCAGTGGCCGGCAGTGTCCCGCCGCGGTGACATGCTGGCGTTCGTGCATCGGCGCGCGCAGTTCGGGGTGTTCAGGATGCCCGCGCAGGGCGGTGCCGGTGAGCGCCTGTTCGCCTCCAGTGGCCGCGACGGGCAACCGATGGTGGCACCGGATGGGCGGCAACTGGTGTTCAGTTCCGATCGTTCCGGCAGCTTCGCCCTGTGGTGGGCCGACATGCAGCGGCCGGAGTCGCTGCGGCCGATCGAGGGGCTGAAGCCCGAGGCACGGCAGGCGCCCGACTGGTCGGCCGACAGCCGGCATCTGCTGGTGGTGGGCCGCGATGAGCATGGCGAAGCGGTTGTCTACGAGATCGCACCGCGCGATGAACAGCTGCATCGCCTTCCGGTTCCCGCCGAGCAGCCATTGCAGGCGTTGTACGGCGCAGACGCGGAGCAGTTGCTGGTGGTCGAACGTGATGCCGACCAGCACACCCGCTTGAGCCTGTTCGACCGCAGCGCGCAGCCATGGCGGCGGTTGGCCAGCCTGGAAGGCGTATCGCAGGCGCGCTTCGACCGCAGTACCGGGCGGGTGCTGTTCACCCGGCTGGCAGCCGGTGGGCTGTGGTCGGTGGACGCGACGTTGACCCCTGCCAGCGTGCAGCAGGTCAGTGAGGACCGGCCCAGCCGCTGGCGCTACCGGACCTGGACAGTGGCCGGCAACGGCAGCATCGACTACCTGGGCAGCAGTGCCAGCTGCGGCACGACCCTGGTCCGTATCCAGTCCGGACGCGAAGAAGCCGAGCGTTGCCTGGACGCTCAGCGGCTGAGCGCGGGCAATGGACTGAGCGCCAGTGCCGACGGAAACAGCCTGTACCTGGCCCTGGCCATCAGCGATGGTGCCGACATCGGTGTGATGCGACTGCCCGAACAACCGCCCGCACTGTTCCCGGCATTCTCCAAATTATTGATCTTGAACGAGAAAGGGCCTTCGTAATTTCTTCGTGACGATCTCGCCGCGAATTCGTGGCGATCTCGGCAGTCTTTCCTGACGCGCTGTCACCTCATTTGGCAAAACGGAGGCCTGTACTTGGCAAATCCGTGGTGCCCCTATGCGTCAACTCTCGCTGGCCGATCGTGGCCAAACCGTATCCCTGGACAAGGCGATCGACGATGTCGCGCCGACCTGCATGGGGGTTGCCCGCCTCGGCAGCCTGCAGACCGCCGGCACCAGTTTCAGCGTCTGGATGCAGGTGCGCGGCACCTCGTGGGTTGAAGCCAAGGAAGGGCGGTTCCGGCTTCGCCAGGGCGAGTGGATCGCGTTCGAGAAGGAGTCCAGGCCGCTGGTCCAGGCCGGACGCAACGGCTTGTGCGTGGGCATGAACCTGAACGTGGAAGCGCTGCGCGTGCTGACCGAAATGGCCGACTGCGGCCTGTACGCCGGTCGTGGCCAGATGAACCGCGCTGATGCGCGGGTGGCGCTGCGCCTGTGGCGTGACGCCCTCGCCAGCGGGCAGCCGGCGCAGGCACTGCGTCCGTTGCTGCTGCATCTGGCCGGTCTGCAGCGCAGCCTGGCCGACAACGTACAGCGTTGCCCGGGCCGCTCGCGCAGCCGCAAGCGCCAGGTGTTTGGTCGCATGCAGCGCGCGCGCCTGTATCTGGAAGGCAACAGCCACCGTGTGGTGCGCATCGGCGAACTGGCCGAGCTGACCAACTTCTCCAGCTGGTATCTCTCCAAGACGTTCCAGAGCCTGTACGAGGAAAGCCCGCAGTCGCTTTCGGCACGGTTGCGCCTCGAACGTGCGGCCGATCTGCTGCGCGATACCGACATGATGGTCGGCGAAGTCGCTGCCGCCAGCGGTTTCGACAACTGCTGCAGCTTCGCGCGTGCCTTCCGCGCCCGCTACGGCCAGTCCGCCTCGCGCTTCCGCGAGAATGACGGACAGCTTCCGCCACACTCCGCAAAGTCTCCGGTTGTGTCGCGCAAATACAGCGCTGCAACGCAATCGTAACGTGCTACGGCGTTTTAACACGCTACTAACACGTACCTTGGAGAGATTGATGAACGTTCGTATTCCTGCAGTGCGGCTCGGCTTGTTGCCGGCCGGCATTGCGCTTGCCTTGGCACCGTCCTTCGCTTCGGCGCAGGACGCAGCTGCCGGCGGCACGACCGACCTGGACCGCATTTCGGTCACCGGTTCGCGCATCCGCCAGGCGAGCATGGAAACCGCGCAGCCGGTGATCGCGCTGCAGCGCGCCGACATTGAAAAGCAGGGCTTCACCAGCGTTGCCGACATCGTGCAGAACCTGTCGGCGACCGGTTCGCCGGCGATCAGCCGCGCCGATGCCCTGTCTTCGGGCGAAGAAGTCGGCGGCCAGTACGTCGACCTGCGCAACCTCGGCCCGGAGCGCACCCTGGTGCTGCTGGACGGCAAGCGCATGGGCACCAGCACCGGCGGCTACACCGACCTGGCCTCGATCCCGACCTCGGTCGTGGAACGCATCGAAGTGCTGACCGACGGTGCATCGGCCATCTATGGTTCCGACGCCATCGCCGGCGTGGTCAACATCATCACCCGCAAGAACTTCGACGGCCTGGAAGCCAGCGTCTACGGTGGCCAGTACGGCCAGGGCGACGGCCAGAAGCAGGTCTACAACTTCGTCTATGGCCAGACCGGTGAGCGCGGTTCGATCACCTTCGGCGCCGAATACAGCAAGGAAGACGAGGTCAAGGCCAAGGATCGTTCCTTCAGCCGCTACCCGAACGGCCGCTTCCACCCGTTCCCGACCGACGACGATGCCAATGGCTGGTCGCCGGCGTCGAACCAGGGCGTGCTGATCGACGACATGGGTACCCCGAAGGACGCCAACGACGATATCTGGTACACCCGTGCCAATACCGGTGCCGGCAACGGCATGGGCGACTTCCGTGAGTTCGGCACCGCCGACTACACCAATGCCAGCCAGGAAATGTGGCTGCAGAACAAGCTGACCCGTCGCTCGGTCTTTGCCAACGGCAACTACGACCTGACCGACAACATCCGCGCCACCGCGAACGTGCTGTACACCAAGCGCACCGCGACCTCGCAGATTGCCGGCTACCCGTACCAGTCCGAGGTCTACGGCACCCCGCTGTCGGCCGACAGCATCTACAACCCGCTGGGCAAGGACGCGAACTTCATCCGTCGCACCTCCGAGTTCCCGCGCCAGACCGAATCCGAGCAGGAAACCTTCCGCTTCTCGGCCGGCCTGGAAGGTTCGTTCGAGTTCGCCGACAAGTTCTGGGACTGGGACGTGGGCTACGTCTACAACCAGAACAAGGGCGTCAAGACCGGCACCGGCAACCTGTTCATCCCGAACGTGCAGAACGCCGTCGGCCCGTCCTTCATGGACGGCGACGTTGCCCGTTGCGGCACCCCGGGCAAGGTGATCGCCGGTTGCACCCCGTGGAACCCGCTCGCACCGTACGGCTCCACCGGCAACGGTTCGCTGGCTGACCCGGCACTGCAGGCCTACCTGTTCCTGCCGAGCCACGACACCTACACCAACACCACCAAGGCCTACAGCGCCAACATCTCCGGTTCGCTGTTCACGCTGCCGGCCGGTGACCTGGCCATCGCTGCCGGTTACGAGCACCGCCAGGAAAGCGGTGAGTACAACCCGGATGCACTGCTGCAGTCGGGCCTGAGCACCGACCTGGCCGGCGCACCGACCAAGGGCAGCTACAAGCTCGACGAGTTCTACGTCGAACTGAACGTGCCGGTGCTGGCCGACATGCCGTTCGCCAAGGAACTGTCGCTCGACATGGCCGGTCGCTATTCGGACTACAACACCTTCGGCGACACCATCAACAGCAAGTTCGGCCTGAAGTGGAAGCCGATCGACGACCTGCTGGTGCGTGCGACCTATTCGACGGGCTTCCGCGCGCCGAATATCGCCAACATGTACGGCGGCACCTCGCAGACCTTCGACGCCTACACTGATCCGTGCGACAGCAGCTTCGGCTCGGCTTCGCGCAATCCGTCGGTTGCCGCGGCCTGCGGCGCACGTGGCGTTCCGGCGAACTTCCGCCAGATCACCTCCGGTGGCGCACAGTCGACCGGCCCGGGCACCCAGTCCTACAGCGCCTTCGAGTCGGGTTCCAACCCGGAACTGCAGCCGGAAACCTCCAAGACCTGGACTGCCGGCCTGGTCTACAGCCCGAACTTCGTGCAGGGCCTGGACGTCAGCCTGGACTGGTGGAAGATCCGCATCAACAACGTGATCGCCGCCGAGTCGGTGACCTCGATCCTCAACCAGTGCTACGTGCTGGGCGTGGCTTCGGCGTGTGACCGCTTCAGCCGCGGTACCGAAGGCCGCACCGTCAACCAGGTGGTCGACGTTACCCGTACCCTGATCAACGGTGGTTACCAGGAAACCGCAGGTTACGACCTGGGCATCAAGTACCGCCTGCCGGAGTTCTCCTTCGGCAAGATCGTGGTTGACTGGAAGACCACCTACGTCGATTACCTCGAGTACAAGCGCGACAACGAAGCCGAGACTCCGGTCGAGCAGCACACCAGCTGGGCAACCGGCGACTGGGGTGCGAACTTCCGCGTCCGCTCGAACCTGAATGTCGATTGGAGCCTGGGCAACCTGGGCGTCAACTGGGCCGTGCGTTACTACTCGAGCATGAAGGAGCCGTGCTCCTACGACACCGAGTGCAACCTGCCTGACTTCAACTCGGCCTACACCCTGGGCCAGCCGACCCGCAAGGTTGGTTCGAACACCTTCCACGATGTGCAGGTGCGTTACACCCTGCCGTGGCAGGCTACGGTCTCGGTCGGTGCCAACAACGTGTTCAACCACGAAGGCCCGGTCATGTACAGCCAGCCGAACTCGAGCTTCTCCTACTACGGTGGCTTCGACATCGGTCGCTACTACTACATGAAGTACACCCAGCGCTTCTGATCCATCGAAGCGTGACAGCAGAAAGAGGAGGGCGGGCCGCAAGGTCCGCCCTTCTTGTTTGTGCGGTCGAGCAACGCGGCTGTCCACGCCGCGCGCGCCGAACCTCCGGTCACCGACGGTTGATCCATGCCCGTGTAGATCCACGCCATGCGTGGATGAACGTCCGGTCACTTCCAGTAGATCCACGCCATGCGTGGATGAACTTCCGGTCACTTCCAGTAGATCCACGCCATGCGTGGATGAACGTCCGGCACAACGAAAAAAGGCAGGCCACACGGCCTGCCTTTCGTCCCCTTCGTACCCGCCTGACGCTGTGCCTCAGGCCTCGCTCGGCACCAGCCCCATCAGGCTGTTGGCGTGCTCGCGCCACTGCGGCAGCTTGTTCAGCACACCGGCGCGCTGCAGATACTCTTCATCCACCGGGTCACCGTTGACCAGCGCCAGTGCCACGTGCACCGCACCGGTCACCCAGAAGCTGCGTGTATTGGCGCGCTGCGGCTGCAGATGGAACGCCACCGCCTCGATGATCGGCATCGGCAGGCCCCACAGGCCCAGCAGATAGGCGCCGGCTTCGGCATGCCCGGGGCGATCATCATCGGCCGGCTCCGGTTCGCTGCGCTCGTTGCGTACGCCTGGCAGCAGCAGGCCGATGTCGGCCAGCAGGGCGGCGGTGGCACCGAGTTCGGCGCTGGAGTCGGGCAGCAGGCGTGCGGCCAACCGCGAGGCCATCAAGGCACGCTGCTGCAGCGAATTGCGTTCGGCCCCGGACAAGGTGGGCGCGGAGAACACCTCACTGGCCAGCACCAGGTCACGCAGCGTGGCCAGGCCCAGCCGGGTCACGGCGGTGCGCAGGTCGGCGATGGTGCGGCCCTGGCTGAAGAACGCCGAATTGGAAAGCTGCAGCACCTTGGCCGCGATCGCCGGGTCGGCGGCGACCAGCTTGGCGACATCGGCGCTGTCGGCGTCGTCGTCATGTTCCAGTGCCTGGGTCAGGCTCAGGTACAGGTGCGGCGGCGAAGGCAGCTTCTCGATGCGGCCGATGGCATCGCGCAGGCGCGGGCTGTCCAGCACTTCGCGCAGCTCTTCCAGGCTGGTCAATGCTTCCAGCAGTACTTCTGGTGCCAGCGGCAATGGCAGGAAGCGATGGGCGACCCCGATCAGGCGTGCCGGCGGCGGCCGGTTGCCATGCTGTGCATCGACCAGTGCGATGCGGATGGTCTCCGGGCGCAAGGTGCGGATCTGTCCCAGCAACGTGGTCGCGTTGAGATCAGGCAACTGCGGGCAGACGATCACCGCGTCCACGCCCTGGGTGGCGACCGCGGTCATCGCGGCATGGCCATCGGTGGCGGTCAACGGCTGCCAGTCTTCCCCAAGATCGGCAATGAATTCGGTCAGCTCAGCCGGCAGGCTGGCTGTATCCCCAACAAGCAGAATACGCACGACACATTCCCCTGGCTGTCTCGACGGTCGATGTCGATGACGTGTGAAGTGACGCAATTTACCTAATACGGCGGCAAAGGTGATGTGCCGCCGTCATGAAACGTGACCCGCATCGCTCCGACGCCGTGCGCCGGAGCAATGCTGTTCAGTCTCAGGCCTTGCTGTCGAGGTGGCGCTGGTGCGCCTCGATCAGGATCTGCTTGGCCTCGTCCGCGCCGCCCCAACCGTCCAGCTTGACCCACTTGCCCTTCTCCAGGTCCTTGTAGTGCTCGAAGAAGTGGCCGATGCGCTCCAGCCAGTGGCTGGACACCTGCTCGATGTCTTCCACGTGCGCGTAGCCGCCGAACACCTTGGTGACCGGCACGGCCAGGATCTTCTCGTCGCTGCCTGCCTCATCGCTCATCTTCAGCACGCCGACCGGGCGGCAACGCACCACCGAACCCGGGACCAGCGGCAGCGGCAGCACCACCAGCACGTCGGCCGGATCGCCGTCGCCGCACAGGGTGCTCGGCACGTAGCCGTAGTTGCAGGGGTAGCGCATCGGGGTGGAGAGGATGCGGTCGACGAAGATCGCGCCGGTTTCCTTGTCCACTTCGTACTTCACCGGCTCGGAATCCTTCGGGATCTCGATGATGACGTTGATTTCTTCCGGCGGGTTCTTGCCGGGCGAGACGAGTTCCAGACCCATGGTGTGCTCCAGGTGGGGGATGTAGACGGATAGCCCTCCATTTTATGCCTTTGCCGGTCGCTGTGCAGGGTGGGGCGCCGACGGGCCGTCGCGGTAGCCGACGACCGGCCAGGCCGGGGTTTCCCGATGGGGCCGGCCGGGCGGCCGGGGCAGGCTGGAACCCTGAACCGAGGAGACCTGCCATGAACTGGAATCGTTGGCGCTGCGGCGTCCTGCTGTTGCTTGCTCCGTTGGCCGCGCTCGCGCGCGGGACGCATGTCGACCTGATCCACTACCCGACCCGGGAGGCCGGGTGGGACAGGGCCTACGCGCTTGAGGGAGCGCTTGCGCAGGCGTTCGACCGTGTGTGCGCCGATACCTTCTGCGAAGGCGATTACAGCAACTACCGGGTGATGGAGTTCCGTTGTGCGGTGCTGGCCCATCGGGGCACGGTGCAGCGGTGTGTGTGGGTGCTGGCGGCCAGCGAACTGGTGGTGCAGGGTGACACCGGCCAGGTGCAGGTCGACAACGGTCGCTGGACCTGCCCGGTGGAGATGCGGCCCGGGGTGCCGGTTGAAGCCTTCTTTGCCGCGCTGGAGGCGCCGGATGGGCTGATGGCACCGCTGCCCGGGCTCGATCATGGGCTGTTCGACGGGCTTGCCGACTGCCTGCGGGCGCAGGGGAGGGACGCCTGATGCGCACTTTCCCGGCACGATGGCTGCTCTGCGGTCTGATGGTGGTTGGCGCTGCGCAGGCCGCGCCGGCGTTCGTGGACGCCCGTGACTATCCCGATCCAGCGACCGGCCGGGAGCGGTTCCTGGCCGCCGAACGGATGCTGGTGCGCGGGTTCGATGATGTCTGCGGCGACACGTTCTGCGAGGGGCAGTACTACAACCTGTGGGCCATGCGCCTGCGCTGTTCGGTGGAGCGAGCGACAGGTGTGGTCGGCAGTTGTATCTGGACCTTCGCCGGCAGCGATACCTGGGTGCGGAAGGAAGGACGGATCGATGTCGACCTTGGCAGCTATGCATGCGTGCTGCCGCTGGCATCTGGAACCCGGTTGGAGCAGCTCCTGCAGGTCTGGCAGGTGGGTTCCGGGGATGAGGCGATCCACGCGCCCTTGCCCGGTACGAGCAGGAGCGTCTATGACGGGCTGACAGACTGTCTTTGACGTCGATGATTGCGAATGCAAACGTGATTTATTCGCATTAACGGAGTAGCATGCGCGCCGCCCTGTCCGTCCCTTGGCTCCGCGCATGTCCTCCAATGCCCTCACCCTGACCGAACTGCTGATCCGCGAACGACCGGTACTGCTGCGACGCGTGCAGCGCATCCTCGGCGGCGACAGCGGGGCCGAAGACGTGATCCAGGCGGTCTGGTTCAAGGCGCGTGGGGTAGACAGCAGCCAGGGCATCGACAATCCGCGCGCCTATCTCTATCGATTGGCCATCAACCTCGCCACCGACCACGGCCGCGAATCGACGCGCCGCAACCGCCTGCTGGCCGAGCACTACCTGTGGCAGGAGGACGAGCAGATCTCCACCGAGGAACAGGTGATGGCGCAGGATGAACTGCAGCGTGTGCTTGATGCCGCCGGCCACCTGCCCGAGCCGACGCGCACCATCTTTCATCTCAATCGCCTGCAGGGCCTGACCCAGGCCGACATCGCCCGGCGCCTCGGTGTGTCGGTGACCACGGTGGAGAACCACGTACGCACCGCGCTGCAGCGGCTTGCCTGGGCGCGCAGTGGCCGATGAACGATCCGGCTTGGGGGCGCACACCCGTCATGCGTCTTGATTCGCAGGCCCCCCATGCGCTCTAGTCCTTCCGCCCACCTCTGACCGTGTCCCCTGCCAGCCGATGAGCCCGCCCCCGACACCCCGCAGCACCGCCGATGATGCCGTGGCCGAACAGGCCAGGGACTGGATCGTGTGCCTGGCGTCCGGCGATATCAGCGACGCGCGCATGGACGCGTTCGAGCAGTGGCTGGCCGAGCCCGCGAATCGGCGTTCGTTCGAGCATGAGCGCATGCTGTGGCGCAGTGTGGGCCCGCGCCCGGCCGCCACCGAACGCAGGCAGGCAGCGCGCCGTCCGCGGCGGCTGCGCTGGGCCATGGCCACGGCCGCTGCGCTGGCGGTGCTGGTGGCCTGGCCCGATGCCTGGCTGCGCCTGCAGGCGGATCATCGCAGCGACCACCGGGTGCAGGATGTGCATCTGCCCGATGGCAGCCGCGCTGTGCTCGATGCCGACAGCGCGATCGCCGTGCACTTCGATGACCAGCGCCGTCGCGTTGAACTGCTGCGTGGCCGCGCCTGGTTCGACGTGGCGCCCGATGCGCAGAGGCGATTCAGCGTTGCTGCTGGCAACGGTGTAGTGGAAGACATCTCCACAGCTTTCACGGTCGCCCACGTTGCGGCCGGGGTGGAGACCGAAGTCGGGCAGGGCCGGGTACGCGTGGCCAGTCCTGTCGATGGCGGCTGGACCTATCTGCAGGTGGGGCAACGTGCCAGCTATGGCGAGCACCGAGGCGTGCAGCGCCTGGCTGACGTTGCTGCGGACGGCGTCGGCGCCTGGGGCCAGGGCGAACTGCTGCTGGAGCAGGCCAGTGTGGCCGACGCCGTGCACGCGGTCGGCCGCTATCGCGCAGGGCCGACCTTCGTGCGCGGCGATCTTTCCATGATTCCAGCCGTGAGCGCGGCGCTGCGCGTCGATCATCCGGAGCAGGCACTGGATGCACTGGCGGCCACCGCCGGCCTGCAGGTCGCCCGCCTGCCGCTGGGCGTGGCGATCGTGTACCGGTAGTACCACGCCAGGCGCGGATGTAGCGGATGCAACGCATCGGTCTTGGGGAAAGCGCGCCGCCACTCGTCTCATCCACGAACGTACCCGCCGCCGCCACGTACGTCGTTGGGTCCGCGCATGCGCGGATGATGCCGCGCCCGCGGCCACGCTTCTCTGACAGGTTCCCCCATGTACGAATTCCGCCGCCCGGGCCGCGCACCGCGCCCGTCCCGTCTGTGCATCGCGTTGCTGGCCGCCGGCCTGGCAACCGCCGCCCCCGCCGTGATGGCGCAGTCCAGCAGCGCTGCTCCGGCAGCGGCCCAGCACTTTGATATTCCCGACCAACCGCTGGACGATGCACTGCGCGCCTACATGCGCCAGTCCGGTGTGCAGGTGGTCTATCCGAGCACGCTGGCCAAGGGCGTGATCTCGCAACCGGTCAGTGGCACGCTGTCAGCCGACGAGGCCCTCGCCCGCCTGCTGCGCGGCAGCGGCCTGAGCGTGCGCCGGGTAAGCGCCGATGCGGTCACGCTGGAGGTCGCTGCGGCGGGACAGACGGGCGGCGTGATCGTCACCGATACCCTCAGCGTGGCCGGAGACCGCGTGCAGGGCGGTGCGGTCAGCGATGAAGCGCGCCTGCTCGACAGCTACCGCAGCGTGGGGTCGACCACCACCATCGGCCGCGTCGCGCTGGAGCGTTTCCGCGGCACGTCCAACGGCGACATCGTCAAGGGCGTGGCCGGTGTCACTGCGGGCGATCCGCGCGTGGGCAACGGCTTCGACGTCAACATCCGCGGCATCCAGGGCCAGAGCCGGGTGCCGGTCATCATCGACGGTGGCCAGTCCAGCATGGACACCTACCGTGGCTATGCCGGCCAGTCGCAGCGCACCTATCTCGACCCGGACCTGATCTCGCGCCTGACCATCACCAAGGGCCCGAGCCTGCAGGCCAATGCCTCCGGCGGCATCGGTGGCGTGGTCGAAATGGAAACGCTGAATGTCGATGACGTGCTGCGCGAGGGGCGTGATGTCGGCGTGCGCGTGCGCGGGGGGCTGGCCAACGGCAGCGCCAACAACCTGCCCGGCTACGAAGCCGCGCCGCGCAGCGATCGTAGTGCCACCGGCAGCCAGTTCTTCAACGTGGCCGCTGCCGGTCACTGGGACCGCTTCGACCTGGTGGCCGCCTATGCATACCGCGACAACGGCAACTACTTCTCCGGCAAGCACGGCTATGACGACTTTCCGCAGACCCGTCGCACGCTGGCGCCGCTGAATCCGCCACGCACCGAAGTGTTCAACACTTCCTCGCGCTCGAAGTCGACCCTGCTCAAGGGCACCTGGCGCATCGACGACGCGCAGACGCTGGAAGCGGGCTATCGTCGTTACGAAGGTACTGCGGGCGAGATCATGGCGTCGCAGATCATCCGCGTCGACCGCGACCGCGTGCCGCAGTGGGACCCGGGCCATGTGGACATGGACAGCTACAGCCTGCGCTACCGGTTCAACCCGGACAGCGAGCTGATCGACCTGCGCGTCAACGCGTGGTACACCGATGCCGACAGCGTGATGTACAACAGTCTGACCGGCATCACCCCCTGGTACTTCGATCGCCGCACCGAGTGGTACGACGCACCCAGCTTCAGTGGCAATCCCGGCTACAAGGATGCCTACCGCAACCCGTTGCGGCAGAAGCGCTTCGGCCTGGACGCCAGCAACACCTCGGTGTTCGACGGCAGTGCCGGCCGCTTCACCCTCGATTACGGCCTGTCCTACAGCGACGAGGACATCGCCCCGGGCAGGTCTGGGCCGATCATGCACGACGACCTGGTCAACAACCGCTTCCTGCGCAATGCCGAGCGCAAGGAATACAGTGCGGTTGCATCGCTGAAGTGGGCACCGGACGAGCACTGGGAGATGCTGCTGGGTGGGCGCTGGAACCGCGTGGACGTGCATGACCGCAACCGCCTGGCCACGCCGGACGGATACGAAGTGCAGGGTCAATACCGCTACACCGAACTGCTCAACGGCAATCCCAAGCTGCCGTCGTGGCGGGCCAAGCGCATCGCCCTGTTGAACTGGTATCCGGACGCCAACGGCAACTTCACCCAGGAGTCGCTGCTGGCCTCCCCGTACAAGAAGGGCACCGTCGGTGACATCGGTGGCTGGAACTTCCATGACGCTGACGCCGCGGAGGACCTGAAGGTACCGGTGAGCTGGACCTGGTCGCAGCCGATCCGCCGTCGTGACAGCGCGTTCTCGCCGACCGCCAGTGTGGCCTTCCGTTTCAGCGAAGACAGCATGGTCTACCTGAAGTACGCAGAAGGCACCAAGCTGCCGAGTCTGTTCGAAACCACGCTCGGCCTGTTCACCGCGGCCAAGCCGGTGGATGAACTCAAGCCCGAGCGTGCGCACAGCTGGGAACTGGGCGCGAGCACGATCCAGCACGACCTGTTCACTGCCGGTGACCGCCTGGCGCTGAAGCTGGCCTACTTCGATACCCGCATCGATGACCTGATCACCCGCGACTACCGCACCTTGTCGGCCGGACTGATCCGCAACGTCGACCGCTTCAAGGTGTCGGGCATGGAGTTCCAGTCCAGCTATGACAGCGGCAAGGTGTTTGCCGATCTGTCGGCGCACTACTACTTCAAGGCCAAGACCTGCGCACCGGACATCGCGGCGGAACGCCGCGCCTACGGTGTCCAGCGCAGGATCGAGGAACTGGTCGGCACGCCGGACTGCGTTGATGGTGGTTTCGAAGGCTCCTACAGCAACACCCAGAACCCGCCGCGCTACATGGTCAACCTGACCCTGGGCTCGCGCCTGTTCGACGAGCGGCTGACCTTCGGCACCCGCGTGGTCCACAACGCTGGCCCGATCAGCAAGCTGGACAAGGAATGGAACGTCGGCCTGTCGGCGATCCAGCAGCTGTACCGGCCGACCACGCTGGTGGATCTGTTTGCGAGCTGGAGCTTCAACGACCAGCTGTCGGTGGAAGCGAACGTGGACAACGTGACCGACCGCTACTACCTGGATCCGCTGGCGCTGGGCGTGATGCCCGCACCTGGCCGGACTGCGCGACTGGCCTTTACCTGGCGGTATTGATCAACCCTCCACGCTTGCACCGGTGGAGGGGGCGGATCCCTTTCCCGGGGAAAGGGATCTGGCCCCATCGGGTCCGGTCATCCACGCATGGCGTGGATCTACTGGGGGCGCCGGGCCATGCCCGGCGCTGCCGCCAGGCGCTTACAGCCCGGTCGCGGCCTTCACCGCCGCTTCGTGCAGCGCTTCATTCAGTTCGTCCACCACGGTGGTCCATGCCGCATCGGCCTGCAGCGATTCGGCCAGGAACTGGCGTTGGGCTTCGTTCCAGTACGGGGCATCGGCCACTTCCACGCCGGCGGCCAGCTGATGGTCGGCGATGAACCGGGCAATGCCCTCGGCACTGGCATCCAGGCCCAGCTGCAGGAACAGGTTGGTCATGCGCGGTTCGGTGGTGATCATCGGTGGTGCCCTGGCAATGGAAAGGAACCTGCATTATCGACGCAAGCAGGGTTGGGGGAACCCTCGCCAGGATCGTCTACAGGGGGACGCTTTCCCTGGCACTCCCGATGACCGTTCAGACATCCCTCGAAGACAGCCGCAGCGTGCGGCTGAAGGCCGCCACCCGTGACAGCCATGGCGCCCTCGACAAGCGCATCATGGCCGGCGACATCTTCGCCGACCGCCGCAATTTCGCTCGCTTCCTGCGCGTGCAGTACCGCTTCCACCGCAGCATCGACGCGTTGTACGCCAGCCCTGCGCTGGACGCATTGCTGCCGGACCTGGCGGAGCGTCGCCGCCTGCAGCAGGTGCGCTGCGACCTGCAGGACCTGGAGCAGGCGCTGCCGGGCGAGGACATCGCGGCCCTCCGCGACGACCTGCCGCTGCCGACCGCGTTGGGCTGGTTGTATGTTGCCGAAGGTTCCAACCTGGGCGGCACCGTGCTCTACAAGATGGCCGCTGCACTCGGCCTGGATCGGAGCTTTGGTGCTCGTCACCTGGCGGCACACCCCGATGGGGCCGCGCGGCATTGGCGCGAATTCACTGCTGCTCTCGATGCAGTGGTGCTGTCGCCGGTACAGGAACAGGAAGTGATCGATGCCGCCGATGCCGCGTTCCGCAGCGTGCACGGCCATGTCGAAGTGGAGTTCTCCTGATGTACCTGCACCGCCCGCCGGCGCGCGATTGATGCGCTGGCTCTGGTTCGCGCTCGGCTGGTTGATGGTCGCGCTGGGGGTGATCGGCGCACTGCTGCCGGTCATGCCGACCACCATTTTCCTGATCCTGGCGGTGGCCTGCTTCGCACGCAGTTCGCCCAGGTTCGAACAGCGGCTGCTTTCCCATCCGCGCTACGGTCCGTCGCTGCGCCTGTGGCGTGAGCAGGGCGCGGTATCGCGCAAAGGCAAGGCGTTTGCCAGCGCCGGCATGGCGGTGGGATTCGCGATGTTCTGCTGGGGCGCACACCCGTCCTGGCGTCTGCTGCTGGGCGTGGGACTGTTCTTTGCGGTCAGTGCCGGTTATGTCCTGAGTCGACCGGCGCCCCGTTTCGATCCAGCGCCGCTGGTGGGCGTGGACGACGCCACCGATCCGCGCGCTGCCCGCCGTCGCACTGCTTCTACCGATTCCAATGGAACCTCCGACGATGCTGCCTGCTGATCTGGCTCCCATGGCCGCCCCCGCACTGACCCCCTGGGGCATGTACCTGGCCGCCGATGTGGTGGTGAAGGGCGTGATGATCGCCTTGGCCGTGGCCTCGCTGGCCACCTGGACCGTGCTGCTGGCCAAGGGCTGGGAACTGGCCCGGCAGGCACGCGCGCTGCGCCTGGCGCGAAGCGTGCTGCTGTCGGCACCCAGCCTGCCGGTCGCAGGCGGCGAGCCCGCATTGCAGCAGAACATCGCCGCAGCCATGCTGGATGCCGCGCGCACCGAACTGCATCTGTCGCAGGAACTTGATCACCGCGAGGGGATCAAGGAGCGGGTGGCATCACGACTGGAGCGCCTGGAACTGGAGACCGCACGCAACCAGCGTCGTGGCATCGGCGTGCTTGCCAGCATTGGCGCGGTGGCGCCGTTCGTAGGCCTGTTCGGCACCGTGTGGGGCATCATGAACAGCTTCATCGGCATCGCCCACAGCAATACCACCAACCTTGCCGTGGTGGCGCCAGGTATTGCCGAGGCGCTGCTGGCTACAGCGCTCGGTCTGGTCGCGGCGATCCCGGCGGTACTGGTCTACAACCACTTCACTCGGGTGCTGGCAGGCCTGCGCGGCCTGCTGGGCGATCTTTCCGCGGCTGTGCAGCAGCTGGTGTCGCGTGATCTGGATCGGGCTGCACGCCGGGCGCCGACAGGCACGCTGCGTGCAGTGAACTGAGGCACGCCATGGCGATCAGGACCGCATCCACACGCGATGACACCCCGGAAGAAGCTCACGAGATCAATGTCACGCCCTTCATCGACGTGATGCTGGTGCTGCTGATCATCTTCATGGTGGCCGCGCCGCTGGCCACGGTGTCGGTGCCGGTGCAGCTTCCTGCCAGTAGTGCGCAGGCGGCGCCGGCAGAAAATGCGCCGGTGTATGTGACCGTGCAGGCCGATCTGTCGCTGCGGGTGGGCGAGGCGCCGGTGGCACGCGATGGCCTCGCCTCTGCGCTGCGCTCGGCAACGCACGGCGATACGTCGCAGCGCCTCTATCTGCGTGCCGATCAGCGCGTCTCCTATGGAGACCTGATGGCGACGCTGGATGCGTTGCGCAGTGCCGGTTACCTGAAGGTCGCCCTGGTCGGGTTGGAGCAGGGCGCACGATGAGCGGGCTGCAGCGCTGGGCAACCAGCCTGGCGATCGTGCTGCTGGCCCATGCGGTGCTGATCGCTACGGCGTGGTGGTGGGCATCGCGTACGCCGCCGGTCGTGGCAGCGGCACCTCCTGCCGCCTTGATGCTGGAACTGGCTCCCGCCGCACAGGCCCCACCGGTACCGCCGCGCGCGCTGCCGGCCGGACCGCTGCAGCAGGAGCAGCAGCGGCGCGTGACCGTGCCCAGGCAACAAGAACAGATCAAGGCGCCGGTGCTGCCCCAAGGCGAACTGGCGGCCCCGGCCGAGCCACCTGCGGAACCGGCAGAGGAAGCGGCGGACAGCAACATCGATCGCACGCTGGCGCCGCCGGACGTTCCTGCCCAGGCCGCAGCGAGCTACGCCGCACCGCGTACCACGGCCGGCGAACGCAGCAGTGCCAACGCCACCTGGCAGGGGATGCTGCTGGGACACCTGCAACAGCATCGGCGCTATCCACGCCAGTCCGAACGGTTGCGCCAGCAGGGCGTGGCCTATGTGCGCTTTGCCGTTGCCCGCGACGGCCGCGTATCGGCGCCGCGCATCGAGCGCAGCAGCGGCTTCGCACTGCTCGACCAGGAGACGCTGGACACGGTGCAGCGCGCCAGCCCGGTGCCGGCGCCGCCGGCCGATGTGGCCGGCGACCCGGTGGAGGTGATGGTACCCGTCGCGTTCTTCCTGCGCGGGCGGTGATCGTCGGCGGGGTCGGATCCCTTCCCGCAGGAAAGGGCTCTGACCCCATCGGAGGCGACCCCATCGGAGCCGCCATCGGATCTACAGCAACGGCACCAGCAGCAGCGCCACGATGTTGATGATCTTGATCAGCGGGTTGATCGCCGGGCCGGCGGTGTCCTTGTACGGGTCACCGACCGTGTCGCCGGTCACCGCTGCCTTGTGCGCTTCGCTGCCCTTGCCGCCGAAGTGGCCATCCTCGATGTACTTCTTGGCGTTGTCCCAGGCACCGCCGCCGGTGGTCATCGAAATGGCCACGAACAGCCCGGTGACGATCGTGCCGATCAGCAGCCCGCCCAGCGCGCGTGGTCCCAGCAGCAGGCCGACCACCACCGGCACGGCCACCGGCAGCAGCGACGGTACGATCATTTCGCGGATCGCCGAGCGGGTCAGCATGTCCACCGCCTTGTCGTACTGCGGCTTGGCGGTGCCCTGCATGATGCCGGGAATCTCGCGGAACTGCCGCCGCACTTCCTCCACGACCGCGCCGGCCGCGCGACCGACGGCTTCCATCGCCATCGCACCGAACAGGTACGGAATCAGGCCACCGATCAGCAGGCCGATGATCACCGTGTGGTCGCTGAGGTCGAAGCGGAACTCCTGGCCGGGATTGGCCGCCTGCAGGTTGTGGGTGTAGTCGGCGAACAAGACCAGCGCGGCCAGTGCTGCCGAACCGATGGCATAGCCCTTGGTGACCGCCTTGGTGGTGTTGCCCACCGCATCCAGCGGATCGGTGATGTCGCGGATCTCCGAAGGCAGCTCTGCCATCTCGGCGATGCCACCAGCGTTGTCGGTGATCGGCCCGTAGGCATCGAGTGCGACGATCATGCCCGCCATCGACAGCATGGCGGTGGCGGCGATGGCGATGCCGTACAAACCGGCCAGCGCGTGCGCGCCCCAGATCGCCGCGCAGACGGCGATCACCGGCAGGGCGGTGGACTTCATCGAGATGCCGAGGCCGGCGATGATGTTGGTGCCATGGCCGGTGGTCGAGGCCTGCGCCACATGCTGCACCGGCTTGTACTGGGTACCGGTGTAGTACTCGGTGATCCACACGATCAGGCCGGTCAATACCAGCCCTATCAGCGCACAGCCATACAGCGCCATCGGCCCGTACACGTTGTCCGCCATCAGTCCTGTGGTGATCGGATAGAACGCGATCGCTGCCAGCACACCAGAGACAATCACGCCCTTGTACAGCGCGCCCATGATCGAGCCACCGGGCTTCACCTTCACAAACAGCGCGCCGATGATCGAAGCGATGATCGAAACACCGCCCAGCACCAGCGGATACAGCACCGCATTGGCGCCGGCCTCGGCCAGCATCAGGCTGCCCAGCAGCATGGTGGCGATCACGGTGACCGCATAGGTTTCAAACAGGTCGGCGGCCATGCCGGCGCAGTCGCCCACGTTGTCGCCGACGTTGTCGGCGATCACCGCCGGGTTGCGCGGGTCGTCTTCGGGAATGCCTGCTTCGACCTTGCCGACCAGATCGGCGCCGACATCGGCCCCCTTGGTGAAGATGCCGCCGCCCAGGCGCGCGAAGATCGAGATCAGCGATGAGCCGAAGGCCAGGCCGACCAGTGCATGCAGTGCCTGTTCCATCGGCAGGCCCAGCCGCAGCAGCAGTGCGTAGTAGCCGGCCACGCCGAGCAGGCCCAGGCCGACCACCAGCATGCCGGTGATCGCACCGCCGCGGAAGGCCACGTCCATTGCCGCGCTGATGCCGTGGCGCGCTGCCTCTGCGGTGCGTACGTTGGCGCGCACCGACACGTTCATGCCGATGTAGCCCGCCGCACCGGACAGCACCGCACCGACCGCGAAGCCGATCGCGGTGTACCAGCTCAGGAAGATGCCGACCAGCACGAACAGCACCACGCCGGCGATGCCGATGGTCAGGTACTGGCGGTTGAGGTAGGCGCGCGCGCCTTCCTGGATGGCCGTGGCGATGGCGACCATGCGTTCATTGCCGGTGGGTTGGCGCAGGATCCAGCGCGCCGAGACGATTCCGTACAGGATCGCGAGAATGGCGCAGCCCAGCGCCAATGACAGCCCGTGACGTTCCAGCATTAGACCCCTCCGCAGAATGGATGGACAAGCATCCAGTGGCGATGAACGGCACCACGAGGGGGACGACGGGCTGCAGCCTGGAACCAACCCGTACCGACCTTGGTGGTCGTCCGACGTATGGCGGTGTTCAGCATTCCCTGGTGTCCGCAGTATGCGTGCACCCGCGCCCGGATGGTAGCGCCGGGCCGCGCCCGGCGAGCGCAGCGGTTGCTGCACCGACGCGATAGCCGTCGTCCCCATCGCCACCTTTGCACCCCGTTAAGCCAACCTCTGCAAGCCTGCGCGCAGTCCCGTCGGAGAATCCCCATGCGCCTGTCCCTGTTGATGCTTGCCGTTCTGGCCCCGGCCCTGCCTGCCTTCGCGGCGGAAGCACCGGAACTGCAGCGCGCGGTGGGTGCACCACAAGCGGTCGGCGCGGTGCACACGCTGCGGCAGATTCCCGAAGCCTGTGCCCGCCTGGAAGGCGCGTTCACTGGCCAGGCGGCGGAGCCCTATCGTTTCTCGGCGGTGCGCACCAGCGAGCAGTGCCAGCCGCGTGCCCGCTTTGTCGACTACAGCAAGGCGCAGCCGAGCGCTGACAAGGGCTGGAAACTCAATGATGTGATCCGTGTTCCGAATGCCGCCTGCCCGGCGCAGCAGGCGGTGGTGCGCGTGTGGCGTCTGCCGGTGAACAACGCCCAGGCGCTGGATGGGCAGGGACAGTCGCGCATCTATCTGGAGGAAGCCAAGAAGCAGGCCGCTGCCGGCAAGATCCCGCAGGTGACGATGTTCGCCGCGCAGCTGCAGATGGAAGGCAAAGCCTGCAATTGAGGCCGAGCATCCACGCATGGCGTGGATCTACTGGGAGGGAGGCCTGGGCAAGGCCTGCAATTGAGGCCAGGCATCCACGCATGGCGTGGATCTACTGGGAGGGAGGCCTGGGCAAAGCCTGCAATTGATGCCAGGCATCCACGCATGGCGTGGATCTACTGGGAGGGAGGCCTGGGCAAGGCCTGCAATTGAGGCCAGGCATCCACGCATGGCGTGGATCTACTGGGTGTGAGACCTGGGTAGTGCCGGCCGCTGGCCGGCAACCCCGCGATCAATCCGCAAGCCTCGCTCCACGCGCCATCAGCAGATCGCGCAGTGCCGACCGGTGGCAATGCGCCTCGTCCTCGCAATAGCAGCCCACCGCGATATCGCTGTGCTGCGACAGCGCTGCGAGCAGGTCCAGCGCATGCGCTGCATCGGGCGCCTTCATTTCGGCGTTGTAGTGACGGAAGAACGCCGTCCAGTCGGCGGCGCTCTTCGCCTCATGCGCCTGCTTCACCAGCTCCGCGCTGGGGGACAGCGTCGGGAACCACACGTCGTACCAGTCCTGCCGGGCAAATTCGCTGCGCGGCACACCACGCGGCGGGCGCCGCACGGTGCCGATGCGCAGGCCTTCACCGGCCGCACGCGGAGAGCCAAGTCGAACAACACGCAACGCCATGGCATTCCTCGCAAAAAGGGGACGGAGGGGGTCAGCCTTCGAACGCAGGCAGCTTCTGCTTCACCGCCACGTTCTTCAGCGTCACGTACTTGGGCAGGCCATCGCTACCGTAAGGCAACGGTGCTTCGCCCTTGATCAACGGCTGCAGGTAGGCGCGCGCCTTGGCCGTGATGCCGAATCCATCGCGACGGATGAAGCTGGCCGGCATCTTCTTCTCGTGGTTGGCGATCTTCGACAGCGGTGCGGCTTCGATCTTCCAGCGATACGGCGCATCGCTGCTGCGCACGATCACCGGCATCACCCCGTTCTGGCCCTTCAGCGCCAGCTGCACCGCGGCCTTGCCGACCGCCTGGGCCTGTTCCCAGTCGGTTTTGCTGGCCAGGTGGCGGGCTGAGCGCTGCAGGTAGTCGGGCAGGGCCCAGTGCACCTTCAGCCCCAACTGGTCCTTGACCCGCCCGGCCAGATGCGCGGCCACGCCGCCCAGCTGCGAATGGCCGAAGGAGTCCTTGCCGCCGCCGGCGTCGGCGACGAAGCGGCCATCGGCGGTGGCGATGCCTTCCGACGCCACCACCACGCAGTAGCCCACGCGCGCGACCACGGCCTTGACCTTGGCCAGGAACGCGGCCTCGTCATAGGCGCGCTCGGGCAGCAGGATGATGTGCGGGGCGTCGTCCTCGCCGGTGCCGGCCAGGCCGGCGGCCGCGGCCAGCCAGCCGGCGTGGCGGCCCATCGCCTCGTAGATGAAGACGCGGGTGGAGGTCTCGGCCATCGCGGCCACGTCCAACGCCGCTTCGCGCACGGACACGGCCGTGTACTTGGCCGCCGAGCCGAAGCCGGGGCAGGTGTCGGTCACCGCCAGATCGTTGTCGATGGTCTTGGGCACGCCGATGCAGGTCAGGTCGTAGCCGGAGCTTTTTGCCAGCTGCGACACCTTCAGTGCGGTGTCGGCCGAGTCGTTGCCGCCGTTGTAGAGGAACCAGCGCACGTCATGGGCGCGCAGGACCTCCAGCAGGCGGTCGTAACGGGCACGGTCGGCCTCCAGCGATTTCAGCTTGACCCGGCACGAGCCGAACGCGCCGCCGGGGGTGTGGGCCAGGGCGCGGATGGCCGCAGCACTCTCCTTGCTGGTGTCGATCAGCTCCTCGCGCAGGGCGCCTAGGATGCCGTTGCGCGCAGCCAGGACCTTGATTCCCTTGGCGCGGGCCTGTTCGATCACCGCCGCGGCAGTGGCGTTGATGACGGCGGTGACGCCGCCGGACTGGGCGTAAAGGAGGGTGCCATTGCGCATGCTTCTACCTGTTCGGGGGAGGGGACATTGCAGGGACATTACCCGGATGCGCTAAAGTGGCGCTATTGCGGTGCAGCGATACCGGACCGTCCGGGGCGCGAACCTTCTTTATTTTCAACACGTTGGAGTCAGGTCAATGCGATTGGTTCTGTTGGGACCGCCCGGTTCGGGCAAGGGGACACAGGCGACGCGCCTGAAGGAAAAGCTCGAGATCGCCCACATTTCCACCGGCGACATGCTGCGCGCTGAAATTGCCGCCGGCTCGGAGCTGGGCAAGCAGGCCAAGTCGGTGATGGATGCCGGCAACCTGGTGTCCGATGAGATCCTGCTGGGCATGCTGAAGTCGCGCCTGGCCCAGGCCGATGTCGCCAAGGGCTTCATCCTTGACGGCTATCCGCGCAATGTGGCCCAGGCCAACGCGCTGGACGGCATGCTGGCCGAGATCGGCCAGCCGCTGGATGCCGTGGTGCAGCTGGACGTGGCCACCGAACTGCTGGTCGAGCGCATCGCCGGCCGTGCGCAGGAGCAGGGCCGCGCTGACGACAATCCGGAATCGGTGCGCAAGCGCCTGCAGGTCTACACCGAGCAGACTGCTCCGGTGGTGGACTTCTACGCCGGCCGGGGCACCCTGGCCCGCGTCGATGGCGTCGGCGAACTGGACGAGATCGAAGCCCGCATCCTGGCGGCGATCAAGCGCTGACCCTCGTGGCCGGTTGATGCCGGCCACCGCAGGCGCAAAAAAACAGGCCTGATCCGCGAGGATCAGGCCTGTTTCGTTTCATAGGTGCCAGCAAAGGGCTTGCTCAGGGCCCCCACAGCATGAGCTCCCTTGGGGATGGCCTCTTGGGGAGTAGGACCGGTTCGGGTACTGCGGCTGGCATCCTGAATTGTGTCCGGGTTCACAGAACATCGCTATCAGGAATTCCCTGACATGTGGCTGGAGTTTTCTCACAGCAGCTGTAGGGGTTCTCTTACCCCGGTGCTGACAATGGCCCTATACAGCCGTGATCGGTCACAATCCCCGGTCATGAGCAGCGTACATATCCTTGCAATCGCCGGCACCTTCATGGGTGGCGTGGCCGCCCTGGCGCGGGAACTGGGCCATACGGTCAGTGGCAGCGACCAGGCCATCTATCCGCCGATGTCGACCCAGCTCGAGCAGCTGGGCATCACCCTGGACCAGGGCTACCGCGCCGACAGCGTGCCGGAGGGCACCGGGCAGGTGGTGATCGGCAACGCGCTGTCGCGCGGCAATCCTGCCGTCGAAGCCGTCCTGGACGCCGGCCAGCGCTACATTTCCGGCGCCCAGTGGCTGTCCGAGCAGGTCCTGCCGGGCCGTGACACCCTGGCCGTGGCCGGTACCCATGGCAAGACCACCACCACCACCATCCTGACCTGGCTGCTGGAGAATGCTGGTCGCTCCCCCGGCTTCCTGATCGGCGGCGTAGCCGAGGACTTCGGCGTGTCCGCCCGCTTGGGCCAGGGCCGCGAGTTCGTTGTCGAAGCCGACGAGTACGACACCGCGTTCTTCGACAAGCGCAGCAAGTTCGTGCACTACCGGCCGCTGGTGGCGATCCTCAACAACCTTGAATACGACCACGCCGACATCTTCCCCGACGTGGCGGCGATCCAGCGCCAGTTCCACCACCTGGTGCGTACCGTGCCGGCGCGCGGCCGCCTGATCGTCAATGGCGAAGACGCGCACCTGGCCGAAGTGCTGGCGATGGGCTGCTGGACCCCGGTCGAACGCTTCGGCTTCGACCCCACGCTGGAATGGCATGCCGAGCTGTTGGCCGCCGATGGCAGCGCGTTCCGCGTCCATCATCGCGGGCAGGCGCTGGGTGATGTGCACTGGTCGCTGCTGGGCCGGCACAATGTGCTCAATGGCCTGGCTGCACTGGCCGCTGCGCACGCAGTCGGTGTCGCGCCGGCCGAGGTGATCCCGGCGTTGGCGCGCTTCCGCAGCGTCAAGCGGCGCATGGAAGTGATCGGCAACCACGATGGCATCACCGTCTACGACGACTTCGCCCATCACCCGACCGCTATTGCGACCACGCTCGAAGGCCTGCGTGCCAAGGTCGGTGATGCCCGCATCGTGGTGGCGATGGAGCCGCGCAGCAATTCGATGCGGTTGGGCGCTCACGCACAAGCACTGGCACCGTCCTTGGCACTCGCCGATGAGGTGGTGTTCCTGCACCGCCCGGAGCTGGCCTGGGATGCGGCAGCGGTGATCGCGGCGGTGCGCGGACAGGCGCATGCCGTGGCCGACACCGATGCGCTGTTGGCGCAGCTGCAGGCCGACGTGCGCAGCGGCGACCATGTGGTGTTCATGTCCAACGGCGGCTTCGACGGCGCGCCGCGCCGCTTCCTTGCAGGGCTGCAGGCACGATGAGCAGTGAGGGTTCGCTGCCGCTGTTCCCGCTGCATACGACGCTGCTGCCGGGCGCGGCCATCGGCCTGCGTGTCTTCGAGCCACGCTACCTGGATCTGGTGCGCGAAACCGGCCGCAGCGGCGAAGGTTTCGGTGTCTGCCTGATCCTGGAAGGAAACGAAGTGGGAGCGCCGGCAACGCCGGCCGCCTTCGGCGTGCAGGTGAAGATCGAGGATTTCGATGTCGGCGCCGATGGCGTGCTGCAGCTGCGATTGCGCGGCACCCGTCGTTTCCACGTCGAGCGCACGCGCGTGCGCGACAACGGGCTGGTGGTTGCCGATGTGCGCTGGTGCGATGAGGATCCCGATGACGAACTGCGTCCGCAGCATGCGCTGCTGGCGACGGTACTGGACCACATCATCGAGCAGGCGGGCACGGCGTTCGCACCGGCCTCGCCGGCCTTGATGGACCAGGCCAGCTGGGTCAGCTGGCGATTGGCCGAGCTGCTGCCGCTGAGCGAACAGCAGCGCCTGCAACTGCTGCAGCTGGACGACCCGCACCAGCGCCTGCAGCAGCTGCTGGGCTGGATGCCGTAAAAGCCCGGCCGCGGTGCTCGCCGGGCATGGCCCGGCGTCGTCGGTAGATGCCAACCTTGGTTGGCAGCCTTTCCCGAAAGCGCCAACCAAGGTTGGCAACTACCAGAGCGGGACGGTAGCGCCGGGCCATGCCCGGCGGCTTCGTTACGGCGTGGCGGTCTTCAACCGCAGTACCGGCAGCCCGGTCTCCGGCTGCACATCCTCGCGCTGCGGCAACGACTGCACCGCTTCCTTGACCGCATTCAACGCCGGGTCGATGCCCCGCACCGGGTGCCACATGCCGATCCACTGGAAGTGGCGCTCGTAGCGCAGGGTCTGTGCGCTGCCCAGCCACAACGGGGTGTCGCCCGGCTGCAGCTGCGCCGGCGCCTGCCACAAGCGCAGTACGTAACGCTCGTCGGCCTGCGCGCCCTGGCGCACCATCAGCAGCGCTTCAACGCGCGTATCCAGTGTCGCCGGCAGTACCGGCAGTTCATTGGCGCCGGTGTTCTTGTCCAGCATCAGCAGCGCTTCCTGCCAGCCGGCCTGGGCCTGCACCTGCCAGCCGCGCGCTTCCAGCTGCGCCTGCAGCGGCGCCAACGCACCGGCCACCTGCACGTCCAGTGGCCAGCGCTGGTCATCGTCGAATTCGTTGCGACGCGCCGGCAGCTTCGCCCAGTCGTGCTGCCACCAGGCCTGCGCGTCCATCGCCAGCGGCGCGGGCAGGGTCGGCTCGAAGCGTTCCAGCTTGATGGCGATGTTGCGCGGCGCGTACCACATCGCCGCCACCACGAAGACGCCGTAGAACAGCCATGCCACCGGCTTTACCCAGAACGAGCGGTTGAAGCGGCGGCGGTAGGCGATGCCCAGCACCAGCAGCCAGAAGGTGCCGAACAGCATGCCGCCGATGACATCGCTCAGCCAGTGCGCACCCAGGTACAGGCGCGCAAAGCCGATCAGGCTGACCACGATGCCCGACACCAGGTAGGGCCAGACGCGGGTGCGGCCGGGCATTTCGCGGGCGATCAGCACCGCGAAGAAGCCGAAGGTGATGGTGGCCATGGTCACCGACACCGACGGGAAGCCGAAGCCGCTGCTGGCATCGATCGGGCGCACCACATCGACGGTGGCGCCGAGCAGTTTGGTCAGGGCCAGGCCGAAGGCCAATGCGGCCAGCCAATGGGCGGCCGCCATCCAGCGCCGGCGCCAGACCAGATAGCCCAGCGCGGCAGCGGTTGCCGGCAGCAGCACCTGCCATGCGCCAAGCGAGGCCAACGCGGCCATCGGGTAGTCGGCCAGCGGATTGCGCAGGGCCAGCATCGCCTGGTGCACCAGCAGGTCCACCGCCAACGGCTCGCCATGGGCGACCACTACCGTCAACAGCGCGAACCAGCCCCAGCCCAGCAACAGCAGCATCAGTGCCAGCATCGCCAGCGGCACCGATTCGCGGCGCTTCGGGTCGAGCACGCCCACCGTGTAGCGGCCCAGCGTCGGGTGCCGGTTGGACCAGTCGAGCAGCCGCGCCAGCCAGCTGTCCATGCGCGCGGCCGACCAGCGATAGCCGTACAGCACGATGGCCCAGACCAGGCTGAGGATCACTGCCAACAAGCCCACCACCACCACCAGCCGGCCGGCAACAGCAGCGACGGCATCATAGGCTTCGCCAAGAATCCAGCCCGGTGCCAGGAACAGCACAGCCCAGGAAATACTGGCGATGCCACTGGCCTGCACGTAACGGCTGGCGGGCATTTTCAACATGCCGGCAATGGCGGGCACGAACGGCCGGATGGCACCGACATAGCGGGCGATCAGGATGCTCTTGAACGCATTGCGGCGGAACAGGTTCTCGCCCCGGTCAAGCAGCTGCGGGTAGCGGCTGAACGGCCAGACGCCACGCAGGCGGTCGCCCCAGCGCCGGCCTATCCAGTAGCTGATGCCATCACCGGCGAACGCACCCAGCGCCGCGGCGGCAACCGCATACGGCCCGGAGATCTGGCCCAGGCCGATGAACACGCCAACGGCGAACAGCAACGGCAGCGCCGGCACGATGGCGCCAAGAATGATGACCGCATCGCAGAAGGCGATCAGAAAGATGACCGCACCCGCCAACACGGGATGAGCGGCAATCCACGCGAGGGTGGCGTCGATCCATGAAGAGTCCATTGCCCGATTATAGGGGCGTGAAGGTGACTGGTTCCCAGCCGCTTGGTGACCGTTTGCAACCGGCGCCATCGCCTAGAATGTCGCCATGCCTGTATCCAATGACGCGCCAACGCATGCACTGAAGGCCGACAGTTTCGGCCGGATCCTCCTCGTGCAGGGGCCTGAAGGCCCCTTCGTGCGCCGCGATCTGGGGGCCACGCCGCTGTGGTTGCGGTTGCCTGCGTGGTGGTTGGCGCGACGCGAAGCGCGTGCATTGCGCCACATCCATGGCATGGCCGACGTGCCGCAACTGCTGGACTGGGATGGCCGCCACCTCGACCGCAGCTTCATGGCCGGCGACGCGATGTACCAGCGCCCGCCGCGTGGTGAAGTTGCCTGGTTCCGCGCCGCACGCCGCCTGCTGCAGCAGCTGCATCGGCGCGGTGTGGCCCACAACGACCTGGCCAAGGAAGCCAACTGGCTGGTGACCGAGGACGGTCGACCGGCCCTGATCGACTTCCAGCTGGCAGTGATCGGTGACCCGCGCTCGCGCTGGATGCGCCTGTTGGCGCGCGAGGACCTGCGCCACCTGCTCAAGCACAAGCGCATGTACTGCCGGGAGTCGCTGACGCCGGTGGAGAAGCGCGTGCTCAAGCGCACGTCGTGGGTGCGCGATCTCTGGTTCGCTACCGGCAAGCCGGTCTACCGCTTCGTCACCCGCCGCATCCTGCATTGGGAAGACAACGAAGGGCAGGGCCCCAAGCCGTGAGCGCCCAGCTGAGCGAAGGCAGCGTGCTGCGTTCGCAACTGCCGGGTGCCGATTTCGTCCATGCCTGCCAAGAGGCGGCGCCGCGCAACGGCCGTTCGGCGCTGCGGGCCTACCGCGATATGGCAGCGACGGTGCCCGGCTGGTTCGATGGACTGATGGCGCTGCGCAACAGGGTCATGCGGCTGCTGGGCATGAAGGATCTGGGCTCGCTGCGCGGAGTGCAGCAGACCGCCGACCCGCAGCCCGGGCAACGCCTCGGCATCTTCACCCTGCAGGCGCTGGACGAGGATGCCATCGTGCTGGAAGACAACGACCGCCATCTGCGCGTGCAGCTGGCGCTGCAATGGCACGGCGATATGTTGGAAGTGGCGACGGTGGTGCACACCCACAACGCGTTCGGCCGCCTGTACATGCTGCCGGTGGCACCGGTGCATCGATGGATCGCGCCGCACCTGCTGAGCAAGCAGGTGCGCGGATATCAGTAGATCCGCGCCATGCGTGGATGCGCGTTGCCGCATGGCGCGGCAAACCCCTACGGCGTCACCGGCACCACCTGCTGGCCGATGAAGTTGCGCTTGCCATCGAAGTCATAGCCGATCTGCAGCTGGCCCACGTCCGGGCACGCATGGCAGTCGCGCAGCGGCGTGCGGTACAGCAGGCGGATGCCGCCCCCATCCAGCGCCGCGGTACCCGCGGCCTGCGCCGGCGCGAACGGCGTGGCCTGCGGATGCGCCTTGAGCACCTCCTGCACGCCGGGATCGGCGCGCAGCGTGTCGTCCAGCTGCACCGCATCCACGTCGATACGCTTGCCTGCGGCATCGACCAGGCGCGTGCCTTCATTGGTATTGGCGCGGAACGGATACTCGACGGTGGCCACGCCCAGGCCGTCGTGTTCATGCCAGGCGGTCACGTAGGCCAGTTCGCCACCGGTGGACAGCTGCTCGGCCGCAGTGACCGCATCGGCACTGGCCCCACCGGACCGCATCGCATCGCGCAGGCAATCGCGGGTGGCCGCGCTGTCGCCCTGGCGGCAGGCGTTGAGGTCACCATCCCAGACAACGGCCTCGCTCCAGCGCAGCTTGCCATCACCGGTGGCCTTGTCGACGCTGGCGGCGTCATCCTTGGCCGGCGCGCTGCCGGGTTCGGGCGAGCGGCCCTGGCAGGCGGTGAGCAGGGCCAGGCCCAGGGCAGGCAACAACAGGCGGGAACAGCGCATGGCATGGACCTCGTGCAGTGACCGGGGCGCCAGTATCGTCAACGTGCGGTGAACTCCGCGTAGGCGCGGCATACTAGCGGCTCATTGCATACGCTGGAGTGTGGAACGTGGGCAGTCTGCAGGGCAAAACCCTTTTCATCACCGGTGCCTCGCGTGGCATCGGCCTGGCGATCGCGTTGCGCGCCGCGCGTGACGGCGCCAACGTCGCCATTGCCGCCAAGTCGTCGGTGCCCAATCCGAAGCTGCCGGGTACCATCCACAGTGCCGCCGAGGCCGTCACTGCAGCCGGTGGCCAGGGCCTTGCGCTGAAGTGCGACATCCGCGAAGAAGACCAGGTGCAGGCGGCGGTTGCTGCCGCCGTGGACACGTTCGGTGGCATCGACATCCTGGTCAACAACGCCAGCGCCATCTGGTTGCGCGGCACCCTGGACACGCCGATGAAGCGCTTCGACCTGATGCAGCAGGTCAATTCGCGCGGCAGCTTCCTGTGCGCGCAGGCCTGCCTGCCGTACCTGCTGCAGGCGCCGAACCCGCATATCCTGACCCTCGCGCCGCCGCCGAGCCTCGAGCCCAAGTGGTGGGGCGCGCATACCGGCTACACGCTGGCGAAGATGGGCATGAGCTTTGTCACCCTCGGCCTGGCCGCCGAGTTCGGCCCGCAGGGCGTGGCGGTCAATGCGCTGTGGCCGCGCACGGTCATTGCGACCGATGCGATCAACATGATTCCCGGCGTGGACGTCGGTGGCTGCCGCACGCCGCAGATCATGGCCGACGCTGCACACGCGGTGCTGGTGCGCGAGGCGGCCGGTTTCCACGGCCGTTTCCTGATCGATGACGAGGTGCTGGCCGAAGCTGGCGTGACCGATCTTTCCGGGTATGCGGTGGATGCGTCGCGTCCGTTGCTGCCGGATCTGTTCCTGGATTGAGCCTGCCGGTAGGGAAAGGCCGATGGCTGCCGCCTTCGGCCCGCTGCGCTAGAATGCGCGGCTGTAATCGTTTTCAACAGGGATGTGAGCCCATGTCACGTACTCTTTCCATCGCGGCGCTCGCCGCTTCGCTGTCGCTTCTTCTGGCTGCCTGTGGTGGCAAGGCGCCCGCAACTGACGGCGACGCGGGTTCCGCCGGCAAGCCGGAGGCCAGCACGGCGCCGGCTGACGCCCAACAGCAGTTGACCGCAAAGCTCAACGCCTACATCGGCTGCTTCAACGCGCTTGATTCGAAGACGCACGGCAGCATCCAGACCTACACGCGCTGGATCAAGGACGTGGACGCCGGCCCGAGCGGGCGCGAGACGAACGTGTACGGACCGTTCGAGATCGGCGATTACGACATGAAGCAATGCGACGCCCCCGTGACCGAGGCGATGGCTGCCAAGCCGGCGCTTGCCGATCTCGATGCCGCTGCGGGTCGCTATCAGCAGGCGCTGAAGGCCCTGGTGCCGATCAGCAAGGACGCGCACGACTACTACGATCGCCAGGACTACGAAGACGACGGGTTTGCCAAGGGCAAGCAGCTGCACGCGCCATTGATGGCCGCCTTCAAGGATTTCGTCGTTGCCAGTGAAACGTTCAACGCCGAACTGGAGCGCCAGAACGACGCTGCCCAGCGCGAACAGCTCAAGGCACTGGAGCAGGCCGAAGGACGCACCCGCGAGTACTACCGACTGGCGATGATGCTGGAAGCGAAAGCGATCATGGAGATGATGGGCGAGGACGACTTCGACGTGGCCCGGGCACGGGAGCGACTGGACGCCTTCAACCGCATTTCCGACGAAGCGCATGCCAAGGTGGCCGATCAGGAGCCGGGCAAGCTGGACTGGAACAGCTTCGAACGCGAGGCCGAGAACTTCCGCCGCGAAGGCAAGGAGCGGCTGCAGCGGGTCAGCGGCAAGGTTCCGTACACCGATTTCGAGCAGAGGATGCTGGCGTCGCCGTCGATGGCGCCGAGCGGCTCGACCGGGCGACTGCTGCACATCTACAACGCACTGGTGTTCCAGAGCAATCGCCAGTAATCCGGCGCACTGCCCCCACTTTTGTCGCATTCGACCTGGCTGATTGCGACGTGAAGGATGGGGTGTCCCGTCGTCTCATTGGCATCGGCGTCCGCGTATGCGGGCTGTTCCACCGCGCGCGAGAATGTGCGCCGTCTCATATCTGCAAGGAACCGGTTTGAATTCTTCCGCGCGTGTACTTTCTCTGCTTATGCTCGGCGCTGCCGCCGCCCTCTCTGGTTGCAACGGATCGACAGGACTGGCGGTGGCCGATCCGGGCCTGCAGAAGATCAACGCCTACATCGAGTGCTACAACGGCGTCGAACAGCCCATCCAAGAGGGCTTCCAGACCTATACCGCCTGGATCAAGGATCCCGAAGCGGGGCCGACGGGCAAGGAAGCGCAGCCGCGCTCGCCGGGCAAGGTGCTGTCGCATCGTGTCGAGTACTGCGGCCAACCGCTGACCGATGCATTGGCCCGGACGCCGGCCACGCCGCTGGATGAGCCGGTGCGGCAGTACCAGACGGCCTTCCAGTCGTTGTATGCGCTGATCGAACGCGCTGATGGCTATTTCACCCGTGAGGACTATCGGCGCGACAACGGCGAAGGCATGCGCGCGCAGCATGCGCCGCTGATGCAGGCCTACGCTGACTTCTTCAAGGCCAGCGAGGCCCTGGATGCGGCGCTGGAGAAGAACGAGGAGGAGCGCCGTGCCGCGCAGCTCAAGCAGATCGAAGCGGACGAAGGTCGTTCACTGGCGTACTACCACCTGCGCATGATCGGTGACGGCAAGCGCTTGGCGCTGTCGCTGCAGGGAGAGGCGCCGGACCTGCAGGTGGCGCGCACACAGCTGGCCGATTACCAAGCGCTGGTCAAGGAAATGCAGGATGCAGGCGTGGGCAAGGACAACCCGCTGTGGGCGCATGTACAGCGGTCGACGGACGTACTGATCCGGGATGCCGGCCGCCGCGTCGACCGCCTTGCGTCAGGTAAGGCATTCACCGAACGTGAGCGCGAGGAAGAACGGGCATCCAGTGGCCGTGTCGGATCGGCGCCTGCGGGCTCGGAGGCGGCAGTGATGGCCGCCTACAACGATCTGGTGACCACCAGCAATCGCATGAATTGAGCCAGTGGGTCGACTGCGATGGATGGATGCGGGATGCCGCATTCGTCCATCGCGCGGATCTGCTGTGTGCCTTTGGTGGGGCTTCATCCACGCATGGCGTGGATCTACTCCGCTGGCTTCGGTGGGGCCAGCCGTCGGCTGGGCTCATCGTCAGTGGCTGAACGTATCCGGCAGCGGTCCGCCACACTTGCGGCAGTGCCGTGCATCCGGCTCATGGCCTTCCAGCCCGCAGTGCGGGCAGCCACGTGCATCGCGGCGCGCGGCCAGCTCGGCATCGCGCATGGTGCTGGCCAGTTCGGCGGTGTAGATGCCGGTGGGCACGGCGATGATGCTGTAACCGATCAGGATCAGCACCGAGGTGACGAAGCGGCCGAGCACGGTCTGCGGCACGATGTCGCCGAAGCCGACCGTGGCCATCGTCACCACCGCCCAGTACATGCTGCTGGGAATGCTGGTGAAGCCATGGTTCGGTCCCTCGATCACGTACATCAGCGTGCCGGCGATGATCGTGATGGTGACCACCGTGAACAGGAACAGCAGGATCTTGCGCCGACTGCGCCACAGCGACTGCATCAGCACGCCGCTTTCTTCGATGTAGCGGGTCAGCTTGAGGATGCGGAACACGCGCAGGATGCGCAGTGCGCGCACCACCAGCAGGCTCTGCGCACCGGGAATGAACAGCGACAGGTAGGTCGGCAGGATCGAGGCCAGGTCGATGATGCCCCAGATGCTCACCGCGTAGCGCAGCGGGCGCTTGACCACCACCAGCCGCAGCACGTATTCGGCGGTGAACAGGATGGTGAAGCCCCATTCCAGCACGTACAGCCAGTCGGCATGGGCGATGTGGAAGCGCTGCACGCTGTCGAACATCACCACCAGCACGCTGGCGATGATCGCGTAGACCAGCAGCAGGTCGAAATTGCGCGAGGGCCGGCTGTCGTGGCGGTAGATGATGTCGAACCACCGGCGGCGCCAGCCGGTCTCGGTGGCGGGGTTCAGCTGGGGGGCGGAAAACGGTCGCATGCGTGCATTGTGCCGCACGGGTTCCAGCGCGAGAATGGGCATTCCTGAACCCTGCTGACCGCCATGACCGCCGCTACCGATCCGCTGATCTCCCTGTCGCACTACTACCTGCCGGTGTACAAGCCCCGCCAGGTGGTGCTGGAGCGAGGCCAGGGCGCCCGCGTGTGGGACAGCCAGGGCCGTGAGTTCATCGATCTGGCCGCGGGCATCGCCGTGTGCGGCCTGGGCCACAACGACCCGGACCTGGTCGCCGCGCTGGTCGAACAGGCCGGCAAGCTGTGGCACACCAGCAACGTGTTCTACAGCGCGCCGCCGCTGCACCTGGCCGAGGAACTGGTGAAGGCCAGCCGCTTCGCCGAGCGCGTGTTCCTGTGCAACTCCGGCGCCGAAGCCAACGAAGTGGCGATCAAGATGGTCCGCAAGTGGGCCTCCAGCCAGGGCCGCCCGGCCGACAAGCGCGTCATCATCACCTTCCGCGGCAGCTTCCACGGCCGCACCATGGGCGCGGTGACCGCTACCGCCCAGCCGAAGTACCAGGAAGGCTACGAGCCGCTGCCGGGGGGCTTCCGCTACATCGACTTCAACGATGAAGTGCAGCTGGAAACGGCGATGGCCGCTGGCGACGTGGCGGCGGTGATGCTGGAGCCGATCCAGGGCGAGGGCGGGGTGATGCCGGCCAAGTCCGGTTTCCTCAAGCGCGTGCGCGAGCTGTGCGACCAGCACAACGCACTGCTGGTGCTGGACGAGATCCAGGCTGGCATGGGCCGTACCGGTACCTTGTTCGCGCATTGGCAGGATGACGTGGTGCCGGACATGGTGACCCTGGCCAAGGCACTGGGCGGTGGTTTCCCGATCGGCGCGATGCTGGCCGGCCCGAAGGTGGCCGAGACCATGCAGTTCGGTGCCCACGGCACCACCTTCGGCGGCAATCCGCTGGCCGCGGCCGTCGCCCGCGTGGCGCTGCGCAAGCTGGCCTCGGCCGAGATCGCGGCCAATGTCAGCCGCCAGTCGAAGGCGCTGCGCGATGGCTTTGCCCGCATCAACGATGAGTTCAAGGTGTTCAGCGAGGTGCGCGGTCGCGGCCTGATGCTGGGTGCGGTGCTGAGCAAGGAGTTCGCTGGCCAGGCCGGTGCCATCCTCGACCACGCTGCGGAGCAGGGCCTGTTGACCCTGCAGGCTGGCCCGGACGTGCTGCGCTTCGTGCCGTCGCTGAACATCACTGACGAAGAAGTGGCGGAAGGCCTGAAGCGCCTGCGCGCGGCGATTGCCGCGTTCGTCGCCGCGCGCTGATCATTGACCAAGGTAGCGCCGGGCCATGCCCGGCGTTGCTTTTCCGCTGCGCTCGTCGGGCATGGCCCGGCGCTACCGCACCCCGTAGCGCTTCAGCACCTTCCCCAGTCCGCGTCCGTCCTGCACGGTTTCCGCGTGCAGGCCCGCTGCGCGTGCACCGCGCACGTTGACGAACAGGTCATCGACGAACAGCGTGTGCGCCGGTGCCACCTCGAGGGCTGCGAGCGTGCGCAGGAATACCTCCGGTGCAGGCTTGCGCAGGCCGAAGTCCGCGCTGCAGAACACCCGGCCGCGCAGCTTGGGAAACAGCTCCGGCAGCAGCGTCGGCAGCGCCTGCGTCATCAAGGCACCATTGTTGGTCAGCACCGCCATCGGCACCCGCAGGGCGTTCAGCCGTTGCAGCACGGCGTGCTGCGGGTGGCTGGCCGCGTGCCGGGCGGCGATCCAGGTGTGCAGCGTTACCGTTGTGCCGAGCCGTTCGCCCAGCTGGGCCAGATAGCGCGCGCCATCCAGCGTACCGCTGTCGTGTGCGGCTTCGAGCCCGCTGTCGTACAGCGCGGCCTGCACGTGCGCGGTCGGCACGCCCAGCGCCTGCGCCAGATGCAGCACGCGCTGTGCGCGCTGGTAGTGCAGCAGCACGCCATCAACATCGAGCAGGAGAAGATCGATCCGCATCGGTCGAGCATGCCATTGCCGTATCCCCGCGCAAACCCTGGACCACCACTGCGACACACGGTCGCAGCCGGGTGGCCAGGTGTCTGCCTAGAATGACCACCGAACCTGCAGGAGACGCGACGATGAAGGCTTGGATGGTAGCGGTGGGGCTGGGTGCGCTGATGCTGGCGCCATCGGCGATGGCGCGCGTATGTGCGGTGAGCATCGACAGCACCGACCAGATGAGCTTCAGCAGCCGGGAGATCAAGGTGGCCGCCGATTGCAGCGAAATCGACCTGACCCTGCGCCACACCGGCAGGCTGGCCGCCACCGCGATGGGCCACAACTGGGTGCTGACCCGCACCGCCGACTACCAGCCGGTGGCGATGGCAGGCATGCGCATGACCCTGGCCGACAGCTACCTGCCGAAGGCCGACAAGCGCGTGCTGGCCCACACCAAGGTGATCGGTGGTGGCGAGACCGCCCGCGTGCGTTTTTCCACGAAGGGCATGCAGAAGGGCGGCGATTACACCTTCTTCTGCTCGTTCCCCGGCCACTTCGCGATGATGAAGGGCAAGTTCGTCTTCGGTTGAGTGCGCAGCAGCCACGCATGGCGTGGCTCTACTCCAGAGACGCAGCTCAGTAGATCCACGCCATGCGTGGATGAAGCACATCGATCCAGTAGATCCACGCCATGCGTGGATGAGGCACGTCGATCCAGTAGATCCACGCCATGCGTGGATGAAGCACATCGATCCAGTAGATCCACGCCATGCGTGGATGAAGCACGTCGATCCAGTAGATCCACGCCATGCGTGGATGAGGGCAGGCAGTGCCGACCACGGTCGGCACCTACCAGGCCGGGGTTCAGCCCTTGGCCGCCTTGAACGCCACGCGTGCCGCTGCCAGCGTGGCCTCGATCACGTCATCGTCGTGTGCGCTGGACAGGAAGCCGGCCTCGTACGCCGACGGTGCCAGGAACACACCCTGGTCCAGCATCGCGTGGAAGAAGCGGTTGAACGCCGGGATGTCGCAGGCCGTGGCCTGGGCGTAGGTCTCCACCTTCTCAGCGGTGAAGAACAGCCCGAACATCGCGCCCACCTGGGTGGTGGTCACCGCTACGCCTGCATCGGCGGCGGCGGCTTCCAGCCCCGCGCACAGGCGTGCGGCGCGCGCGCTCAGATCGTCGTGGAAACCCGGCTGCTGGATCAGCTCCAGCATGGCCAGGCCGGCGGCCATCGCCACCGGGTTGCCGCTGAGCGTGCCGGCCTGGTAGATCGGGCCAGCGGGCGCGATCTGCTGCATCAGCTCGCGGCGGCCGCCGTAGGCGCCCACCGGCATGCCGCCACCGATGATCTTGCCGAAGGTGGTCAGGTCCGGGCTGATACCGTAGTGCGCCTGCGCACCGCCAAGGGCAACGCGGAAACCGGTCATCACTTCGTCGAAGATCAGCAGCGCGCCATGCTGCGTGCACAGCGCGCGCAGGTGCTGCAGGTAGCCTTCGCGGGGCGGAATGCAGTTGGCGTTGCCCACCACCGGCTCGATGATCAGGCCGGCGATCTCGCTGCCGCGTGCGTCGAACAGGGCGGTGGCCGCCTCGAAGTCGTTGTAGGGCAGGGTCAGGGTCAGTTCGCTCAGGCCGGCCGGCACGCCGGGCGAGGTCGGCACGCCCAGGGTCAGCATGCCGCTGCCGGCCTTGACCAGGAACGAGTCGCCGTGGCCGTGGTAGCAGCCTTCGAACTTGACGATGCAGCTGCGGCCGGTGGCACCGCGCGCCAGGCGGATCGCCGACAGGGTGGCTTCGGTACCGGAGTTGACCATGCGCACCATCTCGCACGACGGCACCAGCCGGGTGATGGTCTCGGCCATGGTCACTTCCGCTGCGCACGGCGCACCGAAGGACAGGCCGTTGTCGATCGCCTTCTTCACCGCCTGGCGTACGGCGGTGTGGTTGTGGCCGACGATCATCGGGCCCCACGATCCCACGTAGTCGATGTAGCGGTTGCCGTCGACGTCGTACAGGTAGGCGCCGTCAGCGCGCTCGACGAAGAAGGGTTCGCCGCCGACCGACTTGAACGCGCGCACCGGTGAGTTGACGCCGCCAGGCAGCAATTCCTGGGCGCGGGAGAACAGGGCGTGGGACTGGTCGTGGTTCATGGGGTTTCCTGGGGGTTACTGCTGCGTATCGAATCGGGCGAGGTAGGCGCGCTGGGTCGCGACCGGGTCCTGCGCGGCGTAGATGCCGCTGACCACGGCCAGCAGGTCGGCGCCGGCATCGATGATGGGACCGACATTGTCCGGGCTCAGGCCACCAATCGCCACCCGCGGCACGCCCAGTGCGGCGCTTTGCCGCAGCAGGTCGGGGTGGGCGCGGCTGCTGGTGACCTTGGTGGTGGTGGGGAAGAACGCGCCGAAGGCCACGTAGCTGGCGCCGGCCGCCACGGCACGCTCGGCGTTGGCCAGCTGGTCGTAGCAGGAGGCGCCGATGATGGCGTCCGGGCCGAGCAGGCTGCGCGCGGCGCCGATGTCACCGTCGGTGCCGCCCAGGTGCACGCCCGCCGCGCCGATGGCCTGGGCAAGCTCGGGGTCGTCGTTGACGATCAGCGGCACGCCGTGGGCGGCGCACAAGGCCTGCAGCGCCGTGGCCTGTTCCCGCCGCAGGGCATCGCTGGCGGTCTTGTTGCGGTACTGCAGCCAGGTGGCGCCGGCGGCGAGCAGCGGCGCGGTGCGCGCCAGCAGGCGGGCGGTATCGGGTTCATCGGGGGTGATCAGGTAGACGCCGCGGGGCGCCGGGGAAGCAGAAGTCATCGATGGCTACCGGTGAGTGGACCGCGATGGGACAATGGCGGCCCGTGAATCCAGCCCTGATTATCCGATGAGCGAAGCCACCCCCACCACCCTGCGTACCTGGATGTGCGTGGTCTGCGGATTCCTGTACCGCGAAGCGGATGGGCTGCCGGAAGAGGGCATCGCCCCGGGTACGCGCTGGGAAGACATTCCCGAGACCTGGACCTGCCCGGATTGTGGCGTGACCAAGGACGATTTCGAGATGGTCGAGATCGATTGATCGCAATCGCCGCCGGGCATGGCCCGGCGCTACCGGTGGGGCGGATCGTTGGCGGTGGGGGCGGACCGTTGGTCCGCACACCGGACAACCTCAATGCAGCCGCGGTACCGGGCCGCCCAGGTCGATCAGCTTCTCGCGCAGCCATTGCGCGTCGCTGGCCTCGGGGTTGCGCTTGAGGTACAGGCCCAGGTCGTTGCGCGCGCCGGCCAGGTAGTCCAGCTGCAGGTAGGCCAGGCCGCGATCGCGCAGGGCATCGTCCTGTTCGGGGGCAAGCTTGAGCAGGCGGTCGGCACTGCGCGCGGCACGATCCCACTCGCTGGCCTCGGCATAGACCCCATGCAGGTTGCGCAGCATGCGGATCAGGATCGCGCGGCTCGGTGCAGGATCGAGGATCTGCGCCAGCACCTGGTCGTCGGGCATCTGCCCGCCCAGGTGTGATTTGGCGCGTTCGCGCAGTTCGTCCACGTCCAGCGGCCGGCCCCCATTGAACGGGTCCATCACCAGCACGCCATCGTCAACCGGCAGGCGCACCAGGAAATGACCGGGGAATGACACGCCGTCCAACGGAATGCCCAGCCGTCGCGCCACCTCCATCTGCACCAGTGCCAGCGAGATCGGATTGCCCAGACGGCGCTCGAAGACCTGGTTGAGGTAGCTGTTGCGCGGGTCGTAGTACTCCTGGTGGTCGCCGCTGTAGCCCAGCTCATCGAACAGATGCCGGTTGATGGCCGCCATCTTCAGCGGGCTGTGCTCGATGCTGTCCACCTCGGCGCGCAGGTGCTCGACGTGGCTCTGCACCAGCGCATCGTAGGTCGACGGCTGCAGATCGGGATATTCATCGCGCGCGATCAGCAGCGCGGTCGGCAGCAGTGGCAGCGCCTCGTCGTCGAAGTCGGCCAGTGCATCCCAGTCGGGGAGTGTGATCCGGTCCTGCATGTCCACAGACTGGCGGCAATCGCAGGCGGTTTCAAGCAGCGTGGCGTGAATTCATCATCCCCCACGTGTCCCCATCCACGCATGGCGTGGATCTACCGTGTCGACCAAGGTCGACACCCACCAACAGCGGCAGGAAGCTGTCAGAGGTGGGCGGTGTGGGCTTGCAGGCCCGCAGGCGCCATGGATGGCGCCTACGAGCCCCCAGGGATGGGTTTACGGCGTGTCCTGCAAGCCCACACCGCCCCACCATGCCTCGATAACCCAGCTCTTGCTTTTGATGTTGATTCGGCGGGTGCCGGGCGCAGCCCGGCCGCCCCCTACTTCTCGATGCCCGGGCCGAAGATCAGCTCGGTGCCATCCTTCAGCTTGAGCTTCTCCGCCTGGCCGGCATTGAGTTCCAGCACGAAGCGTGCCGGGCCACCGCTGGGGTAGGGCGGGCACATGTCACCGGCCGAGCACGGCGGCACGTCGCGCTGCTGGCTCACCAGCCGCCGCTCGCTGTCGAAGTACAGGATGTCCAGCGCGATCTTGGTGTTCTTCATCCAGTACGCCTGCATTTCCTCGCGGTCATGCACGAACAGCATGCCGTGGTCCTCGGCCATCTGGTCGCGGAACATCAACCCGCGCGCACGGGTTTCATCGTTGGTGGCCAGTTCAACGTCATAGCGCGCACCATCAAGTTCCACCCAGTGGCGGGCAGCATCGGTGGCGCAGCCGGTCAGGGCCAGCAGCGGGAGCATCAGCAGTGAGCGCAGCAACGACATCGTCAGGGTCCTTCGAAAGGGTCAGAGCACGATCGGCGGCTCGCCGCCGACGATCACCACATCGGCACGGCGCCGTGCGAACAGGCCGACGCAGACCACGCCCGGCAGCTGGTTGAGCTCACGCTCGAGCTTTTCCGGATCGGTGATCTGCAGGTTGTGGATGTCCAGGATCTGGTTGCCGTTGTCGGTCACCACGCCCTCGCGCCAGGTCGGCTGGCCGCCGGTCATGTCGCGGATCTGGCGGGCAACCAGGCTGCGGGCCATCGGGATCACTTCCACCGGCAGCGGGAACCTGCCCAGCACCGGTACCTGCTTGCTCGGGTCCACGATGCAGACGAAGCGCTCGCTGGCCTCGGCGATGATCTTCTCGCGGGTCAGCGCAGCGCCGCCGCCCTTGATCAGGCACTTGCCGGGATCGCACTCGTCGGCGCCATCCACGTACAGCGACAGGGTGCCGGTGTGGTTCAGCTCGATCACCTCGATGCCATGCTGCTTCAGGCGCGCGGTGCTCTGTTCGGAACTGGACACCGCACCCTTGATGCGATGCTGGATGCGGGCCAGCGCATCAATGAAATAGGCGACGGTGGAACCGGTGCCGACACCGACGATCATGCCGTCTTCGACGTACTCGATGGCCTTTTCGGCGGCCAGGCGCTTGGCTTCAGACATTGCGGAGAGCTCTCAGGCAGGGAATCAGGATTTCTTTTCCAGCGACAGCAGCAGCTTCCACTGCGCAGCGGTCACCGGGAACACCGACAGGCGGTTGCCCTTGGCAACCAGCGGGAAGCCTTCGCCGAGTTCCTCGGCATGCAGCTTGATCTCGTCCAGCGCGATCACCTGCTTCAGCTTGCGGTCGAAGGCCACGTCCACCAGCATCCAGCGCGGGTTCTCGCGTGTGCTCTTGGGATCGTGGTAGTCGGATTTCGGATCGAACTGGGTGTCGTCCGGGTATGCCGCGCTGGCCACCGTGGCCAGGCCGACGATGCCGGGCACCTTGGTATTGGAGTGGTAGAACAGGATGCCGTCACCGACCTGCATGCCATCGCGCATGAAATTGCGCGCCTGGTAGTTGCGCACGCCGTTCCAGGGTTCAACCTTGACCTTGGCCAGGTCGTCGATGGAAAAGGCGTCCGGTTCGGACTTCATCAGCCAGTAGCGCTTGCGGGCGGTCATGCGTTCACGGGGGCAGCGGAAGGGAGCAGGGTGCCGGCTTCAGTGCAGATCGCATCCACCGGCACGTCCCAGGACGCCACCGGCAAGGACTCGACCTGCTGCACCGAGAATGCCGCGCCGACCAGCCAGGGTGGCGCCGGCCGATCATGGCGGAAGGCGAAGCTGCGATCATACCAGCCACCTCCCATGCCCAGCCGCCGGCACCGTGCGTCGAAGCCCACCAGCGGCGTCACCACCAGGGCCATCTGCGCCGGTTCCAGCGTGTCTTCGAGGGCGATGTCCGGTTCGGGAATGCCGTAGCGGTTGCTGGTCAACGGTTGGCCGGGGCGCCAGGGCGCGAAGCGCAGCACGTCGCCGTGCAGCACCGGCAGGCAGTAGGTCAAGCGATCGGGCAGCTGCAGTTGCCAGCGATGCAGGGCGATTTCGCCATCCAGCGCCCAGTAGCCGGCCACGGCGCCTTCGCGCGGGGCGAACGGCAGCGCCAGCAGCGCATCGGCCAGCGATTCGGCAGCGGCGATACGGGCGGGGGCGGAAAGGTCGCGGCGGCGTTGCCGCAGGTCGTGGCGCAGGGCCTGTCGCGGGTCGGTCATGGCAGCGTGCGGCAAGGATCAGCCGTCATTGTGCCGGAAAGAACAAGGGCGACGCCCGAAGACGCCGCCCTTGCTGGAATATTGCATTCTCCGCAATGTCGATGCATGCGAAACGACCTTGAACCCGGGGGCTCAAGTGGGAACGCTGGAGAACCATCGGGCTTCCCGCTGCAAGGCGGACCTGCACTCCCGGCGCTGTCGCGCTCCCGGTGTCGTTCTTAAGGGACAAGGCGAATGTTTGCACATGCCGTCGAGTACCGCAGAGAACGCGTGGCCATTATAACTACCGCGCGTGATCTGGATAGGCCGTTCGTCGGCAACAGTGCGTGCCAATTCAGAAAAGAGAAGGCGCATTCCGCGCCTATCTCAGGTGCTGCTGTCGATCGCCCGGTCCAGGCGCCGGTTCAGGTCGGCCAGGGTCTGTTGCAGGGCGACCGCCTGGCGGGCGTTCTCATCGCGCAGCAGCTGCAGTTCGTGTGCCAGGTTGAGTGCCGCCAGCACCGCGATGCGGTCCACTGCGGCCATCCGGTTGCTGCCGCGGATCTCGCGCATGCGCGCATCCAGCAGGCGGGCGGCCGCCATCAGGCTGTCGCGTTCATCGCCACCAACGCCGACCGTGTATTCGCGGTCTAGGATACGGACGCTGACCGGTTCGGCACTCATGTGTGCTGCTCCAGGGATTTGAGCCGGGTGATCATCGCTTCCACCCGCGAACGCGCCTGCTCGTTCTTGGCCAGCAGCGTCGAGCGCTCGGCCACCAGCTGTTCCTGCTGGTGGCGCAGGCTGCGGTTCTCCTCGGCCAGCCGCTGGTTGCGGTCGAGCAACGCCTCCACACGGGCGGCGAAGGCCTGCAGCTGGGCAAGGGGATCGGCGGGTTCCATGCCCGCACGATAGGCAAGCCGGGTCAGGGCGGTCAAGCACTGTCGCAGCAGGGCCCGGCGGCTACGGAGAGCAGGCGGACACATTGCTACACTACCGGGCTCACGGGCGCGCGCGTGCGCGCTCCGCAGTTTCCCTTCCGAACGAGCCGCACGATGACCGAACTTCCCTCCGTCGACGACGTTACCCGCGCCAGCCAGGAACTGGGCCTGGGCGCCACTGCTGCCGAGCTGCATGGCGGGCTGTGCGGCTGGCTGGCCGCTGGTGGTGCTCCTGGCAACGATTGGCCGGCGCGCGTGCTGGCCGACGACAATCTGCCGCAGGTGGCTGCCGACAGTGCGCTGGCGCAGTTGCTGGAGGCCACCATCAAGCAGCTGGAAGACCGGGACTTCGCCTTCGAGCTGCTGTTGACCGACAGCAGCGACGTGGCCGCGCAGGCGGACGCCATGTTCAGCTGGACCCGTTCCTTCCTGGGCGGCTTCGGCCTGGGCAGTGGCGGCCACCGGCCGGCCTTGTCCGAAGAAGGCGAGGAGGCGCTGAACGACCTGGCCAGCCTGGCCCGTGCCTCGAGCGAGGATTTTGAAGCGGGCGGTGATGACGACGACGAAGCCCTGTCGGAGATCGAGGAGTTCATCCGCGTGGCGGTGCTGCTGCTGCACGGTGACGTGGTGCTGGCCGCGCGCCATCGGCAGCGCCTGAACTGATGGATATCAAGCAGCGCACCGGCATCGCTGCCGGCGAGTACAAGCGTCGTCGCCGGCAGTTGATGGACATGGCGGGCGAAGACGCGATCCTGGTGCTGCCGGCGGCATCTGAGAAGGTGCGCAGCCTTGATACCCATTATCCGTACCGGCAGGATTCGGATTTCCAGTACCTGAGCGGCTTTCCGGAGCCGGAAGCGGTACTGGTGCTGATTCCCGGCCGGCGCCACGGCGAAGCGATCCTGTTCTGCCGCGAGCGCGATCCCGAGCGCGAAGCCTGGGATGGCGGTCGCGCCGGCCAAGAAGGCGCCGTGGCGCAGTTCGCGATGGACGATGCCTACCCGATCACCGACCTGGACGACATCCTGCCGGGCCTGCTGGAAGGGCGTTCGCGGGTGTACTACCACTTCGGCCGCGATGCGGATTTCGACCTGAAGCTGATCGGCTGGGTGAACCGCGTACGTTCGCAGGTGCGTCATGGTGCGCAGCCGCCGCATGAATTCCTGGAACTGGGCCATCTGCTGCACGAGCAGCGGTTGTTCAAGTCCGGTGCCGAGGTGGCGTTGATGCAGCGTGCGGCCGACATCAGTGTGCTGGCGCATCGCGCGGCCATGCAGCATGCGAAGGCGGGCATCCACGAGTACGAACTGCAGGCCGAACTGGAGCGGGTGTTCCGTGCCAACGACGCGGTGCCTGCGTACTGCAGCATCGTCGGTGCCGGCCGCAACGCCTGCATCCTGCATTACCGCGACAACAACGCACGCTCGCGCGACGGTGAACTGGTGTTGATCGATGCCGGCGCCGAGTACCGCGGCTACGCCAGTGACATCACCCGTACGTTCCCGGTCAATGGTCGTTTCAGCGCCGAGCAGCGCGCGCTGCATGATCTGGTGGGTGCCGCGCAGGCGGCGGCGCTGGCTCAGGCCAAACCGGGTGTGGCGTACGAAATGGGCCATCTGGCGGCGGTGCAGACCCTCACCGAGGGGTTGCTGCAGCTGGGCCTGTTGAAGGGCACGCTGGAAAAGAATCTCACCGAAGGCTTGTACCAGCGCTTCTACCGGCACAAGACCGGGCACTGGATCGGGCTGGATGTGCACGACGTAGGTGACTACCGCCTGGCCGGCGATTCGCGTCTGCTGGAGCCGGGCATGGCCTTCACCATCGAGCCGGGGCTGTACATCGGCGTGGACGACACGACGGTGGAACCGCGTTGGCGCGGCATCGGCATTCGTACCGAAGATGACGTGCTGATCACCGATGACGGGCATCGGGTGTTGACCGAAGGGCTGGAGCGTAGCGCCGACGAGATCGAAGCGTTGATGGCGGGGTAAGGGTGTTTCTGCAGGGCTTGCAGCCCTGCACCCGCTACAAGCCAGAGCAACAGCAACAGCGGCATTCCGTGGGATGGCGGGGTACTGTGGGTTTGCGGGGCCGCCGCAAGTACGTCCTTGTAGGCTTGGTCGCCGCATCCATGCGGCTCACACCCCGCAAACCCACAGTACCCCGCCTTCGACAGTTTCCCGCGGTTGTTGGTAACGGCGGTTGTCGGCACGCGGGACTATTGGTAGGTGTCGACCTTGGTCGACACGGAGCGAGCGCAGCAGGCGACCCGCTTCTGCTTTTCTTTTTTCTTTCCGTGGTTGGACGCGCGCAAGGAACTGTCAAAGGCGGGGTACGAGGGGTTTTGGCAGGGCTTGCAGCCCTGCATCCGCTACAAGCCAGAGTAACAGCGACAGCAACAGCAACAGCGGCATTCCGTGGGATGGCGGGGTACTGTGGGTTTGCGGGGCCGCCGCAAGTACGTCCTTGTAGGCTTGGTCGCCGCATCC